>CAYLNA010000023.1:0-15337 GCA_964384665.1 uncultured Desulfovibrionaceae bacterium
AATCGTGGCTTGGCCGTGGATCATAAATGCTCTTTAGATTTAGAAATGGAATAACCTTGCACCGAAGGCCCTTGGAGTCGTTCTTGTGGAGCATTTCGGCCCGATCCAGGGCCTTGGCCGCCGTGGCCGGACTCAGACCGCCAAGCACCGTCTTGAACTGGTCGGTCGTGAATAGAAACTGCACTTCGCCGTCAACGGTTCGGCGGAATCCTGCGCGGTCAAGGATTCGGTCCTGATGGCCTGGGTCGATATTCTGAAAGCGGCTTGACCCAAAACGAGCAACGAAGCTCCGCACTGTATCCACGGCACGGCGGTCTTCCTGGTCGCCAGCACCGCCACGGCCTTCAAGCCATGAATCCAGGCATTGCTTGGCGGCGTCCAGAGCTTCGCCTTCGGCCCACGGCACAAGCCCGAAGTCCACGGCAAGCTCCCCTGCCAGCCCAGCCAGTGCGAAGCGCTGGACCACGCGGCGGACCTGACCGGAAGCAGTGGGCGGCGTCCATGCCGCCACCACGGCGGCCACGGCCTTGGACAGGTTCAGTTCATCCCGATGCTGGATCAGGGCTTCGACGTAGGGCCGGGACAACGTGCCATAATTGGCGGCGCAAGCGGCCTTGATTGCGTCGGAGAACTGCCCCGGCGTACCGTGCCCATGTAGGTCTTCCCACGCCCCCATGCCCGCGCCTGCGTCCGCCGAAAGGTCGATAATGCGGACTTCCTGCCCGGCCCGGACCTGCTGCCCGTCTTCCCGCAGCTTGTCGGCGATGGTCATCTCACCGTTGGACAGAATCACGCACCGCCATGACCGGAGCGTTCGCGCTGATCCGTCAACATGGGCGCGGCTTTTCCCCTGACCGTTGGCGAGCAGGTAGGCCGCTTCGCCCACAACACGCCCCGGAGCCTGTCCGATTTCATCCAAGCAGAGTAGGGCGTCATTATGCGAGCTGCTGATCGCTTCCAGGGCGTTGGACGTACTTCTCCACGTCCTGATCCCCGAAGGCGGCCCGTACACGGACCACGCCCCGCGCTCCAACGTGGTCTTGCCCGTGGATGAATGCCCCTGGAAGTGGAAGCCCCCGGAATCCATCCCGGCCATATCCAGCAAAAAGCCAGACAAGGCGGCGCTGATTCCGAACAGGAGCAGGCGGTTTCCCCTGGCCCACGCGCCTACGGTCGCGTTCCAATCGGCAAGCGTCCCGGCCTGGGTGAAGGGATTCGCGGCTAGACTCGCTTGCAGGACAAGGTGCTCATCACCTTGGCCGATGACGATATCGGGCATGACATAGGCGGACCCATGCCACCCTGTACGGTCCACGCAGCGCGCACGAGCCTTGACTTCAACCGAAGCCAATAGTTGGGCGAGCAGGCCCCGTGCCTTCTGACTGGTCGCTCCGATCCATCCACGGCTGGCCAATTCAGAGCGCCACCCTTGGCGCGCGTCGTTCAACATGGCGTAGGGCATGGCCCATCTATGCGGCCTGACGTCTGGATCATGCCATGCCAGCAAAAGCCCCCATGCTTCGGAATCGCCATTCCTGGTCTTGGCCAGGAAATGAATCGGCGGCCCGATCCAGGTTTTCACTTCGGGCTTGTCGTCGGTCGCTGGCTCTGTGTGCCAAAGCCCTTCCGCGTTCAGGTCAAAGCCCCTGGGCAAACGGGAACTGTCCGACCTGTCCGAAGTGTCCGACTTGGTTTTTTTCACTTCGGACACCCCGGAACCCGCGCCGTCCGTGGGCTGGCCCGACCTGTCCGAAGTGTCCGACTTGTTTTTGATGGTTTGCAAAGTTTCATCGGCCATGGCGCACCGCCTGCCGGGGCTCCTGCATCCCGGCCTGGAAACCACTCTCGATAGTCTTGGCGGCTTCGTGATCGCCAAGCCCGCACGCGGACGCGGCCAGCTCCAAGCCGGTCAGGGCTTCGGACTCCACCAATTCCCCACCGGCCACCAACTGCCCACAAGCAAAGGCGGCGGCGTTCAATCTGGCGTTTCTGCTGCCTGCTGGCTCGCTGGCCACGGCCCGGCACTCTGTTTCCAGGGCGGCCCGTCCGTATCTGGTCGATAGTGTGGCCGTGATCGTGTGGCATGGCCTGGGCTGTTCCGTTCGGGGCTGTTTGATGGCCAGGGCAAGCAACCAATCCGGGGCTTCGGCGGTCGGGCAATCGTCGATCCACTCATAAGCTCCCGAATCAATCACGGAAGGCGGGGCCAGGACATAGCCGTGACCGTCACCCCGAAGATCCAGACCCGGCCCAAGGCTGCCGGAATCGGTCTTGATGATCTTTCCTTGGCCAGGATGCCGGAAGTAGACGTGGAGACCACCGGAAGCGGTTCGAGCCGTCCTAGTCTTGGGCGCTGGCCCATGCTGGTCTTGCAGGGCGGCCCATGATTCCAGCCCCCTGGCTCCATGCTTCACGTCTATGTCCACGACGAAAAGGCCGGAATCCGCGCCCGTCCGTAGGCTGATGGCGGCGGCGGGGTATTGCTTCCACCACCGGATCACCTGGGCCACGTCCAGGGTCGCGGCGTGGCACCCGGAGCGCGTGTACGGGCTTTTGGCTGCATGTTCCTTCGGCTCCCCGTTCTTGTCCAAGTCCGGCCCGTATGTAGTACGTTCCCGGCATGGAAACACCAGAAGCCCCCGGCGGACATACCCCACGGCGGCCCGGCCCACTTCGGAAAGTCCGTTCAAAATGTCCTGGGTAATCTGCTGGGTGTTCATATCAGCACCCCGCGATCACGATACCGGCGGCCATGACTCGGTAGACCCGTTGACATTCATCCCATTCCGTGGAACATTGCATCCATTCCTGGAAGTGTTCCACAATGCCCTTGCCCTGCGTGCCTGCGTGGGGCTTTTCCATTTTCATGCCCTGACCCCCTTCGCCTGCTGTGCATCAAACTCAATCGCGGCGGCCCTGGATCGCTCCAACCAGTCGGGATGCTGCGAAACAAACCTTGCCAACGAATCGACGGTCCATCCGTCACGGCCACGATGCTTTGCACGAATAGGGCGGAAGCCTTCCTTTTCCTGGATCTCGCGGGTCAAGTGCTTGTCGTACTCAAGCCCTGACCAGATCTCCAAAACTACCATCTGCGTGTTCGTAATCGCCCCGGAGAAAAAAAGACTCACTTCATCTCTGCCGACAAACTTGCTCGGCCAGTTCTTGACGGCTGCGTCGGTATCCAGACCCAGATGGACGATAGGTGATTTTTTGCTCTTCATGTTCGCCACCCCCTATGCCTGCGGATTCACGGTTCGGGATGCAATGTAGGCGTCCAGATCCGCCACGTTGTAGCGGACGGCCCGACCGATCTTGACGTACTTCGGCCCACGCCCATAGCACCGTGCCTGCTGCATCCACTTGACGGAAATTCCAAGATACATTGCCGCGTCTTTCTCATTCAATCTGTCCATGCGTAACTCCAAAAAGAAAAAAGCCGCGTTCTGCGGTATTGCAGAACGCGGCTTAAAAATATGGAGAAATGCGGTTCGTTTTCAGGTCATAAACTCCGACTTTTCCGGCGTAAACTCCGACTTTTCCGACGCCCGAGCCCTGGCAAGGTGCCTGTCTCTGGCGTCCCTATATGCCTTCCCGCACTTGTCCCTATCAGGATCGCCCTTTAGCCCCTTGGGCGGATAGTCTATGTCGTTGACAAGACAATGGGCCTTCCACTGGGACAAGCCCCACCTGGGTAGACGGTATTCGTAAACTCGATATTGAATTTCGTCGGGATGTACTTTTTTGTCGCGTAACCGTTGGATGAAGTCTGTTGCTTCGTCAGTCGGAAGTGGTCGTTTGCATCCGTCCGCCTGCTGGTCTTGCCCCGATTGGAGCGTGGACGGCTGTTCGTCATTCTCCCAGCACACAACCAGCTCGGACATAATTCGCGGCATCGCAACTTGTACGAAGGGCTTGAAGAATTTCGCCCCGCGCACAAGGGCAAGCCACTCGGCATCGCTGCTGCACAAGGCTGAATTGTAAAGCGCGGGGTCAGTCTCCGGAGTTCGGAATTGGCCGCCGGTCTCGCTAATCGGCTTGGGCACGATGCCACGGCGTATGCCGCGCACAAGATCCCCGGCCAGGATGCCTAGTTCGTCCAGAAGTTCGCCGCCGGTGAAATAGTCGGAAGTGTGCTTCATATCTGCAACCGCCTGTCGTTGTGCCTGATTAAAGATCCAGGGCCGGGCGGTCAGGCAACCGCTTTTCGGTCGTGATGATCAGTCACGGCCTAGACCCTGAAAAAATTGTCTATCCCCTGGCTTTTTCGTTGATGGCAACCACCTTGTCTTGGCCAGGGGCCAGCACTTCGTCTGCTACGCTTGCGGCGCGGGCAAGGGCTTCGCTGCTCAAGTGGGCGTATCTCTGCGTCGTGGTGCTGTCGCTGTGCGTCAAAAGCTGCTGAATGGTAAACAGATCCACCTTGCCCGAACTAGCCAAATGGGAAGCAAAGGTATGTCGCAATCCGTGGCATGGGCGGAAGTCTTTCGGCAATCCGGCGCGGTCACGGGGTCTACGCCCGATCCGCTCAAGATGCGATATCGGCCCGCCGTTTCGTCCTGGCCAGACAAACGAGCTGTCCGTCCTGGCCATGGCTTTGAATATCTCCACGGCGCGCATAGGTAGCGGAATCGCTTTGGTTTTGCCGTTCTTCGCCACTTCCCCGCGCAAAAGCAGAAAGCCGCGTTCAAGGTCAAGGTCATCCCATCGCACCATGGTCAGGGCGGTCTTGCGGACGCCAGTCAAAAGCATGATCCTGAAATAGTCGGCAATATGCTGGTCCGGCTCTTCGTCGAGTGCCTGCCAGTACGCGGCCAACTGCTCCATCGTCATGCTCTCGGTCTTTTCGTTGTCAACTTTTGGGTATCGGATTTTCAGGTTGACGGGCTGAATCAACTCTTGATCCGCTGCCCATCGGAGTAAACGACTGGACAAGGCCAGGATGATCTTGACCGAAGCCGGGGCCAGCCCTTTCTGTTCCAGGTCACGGCGGAACCGCTCCATATCAAAGTTGCATATCTCGGACGCGAGCTTGTCGCCAAGCACTGGCTTGACGTGGGCGCGGTATCGGCTTGACGTTGCCTGCATCCCGCCCCGACCGCGCATCCCTTCCGCCCACTTCTCCCAGATTGCGTCAACGGTGATGGCCGATGGCTTCTCTTCTGTTGGCGTCGAGACTTCAACGATACGCCGTGCCCGCCACGCGCTTGCTTCCTGTGGGGTCTCCGCTGGTCTCGTATCCGGTCCATCGTCGATCAGCACCTTGGCCGATTCTTCGTAGACCTTGCCCGCCACCTTGAACGTCACCGAGAACCGTTTGACCATCTTCCCCAGCCGGTTCTTCCGCTCCGTGTAATAGACACCGATGTACTTGGTCTTGATCCGCCCTTGTGCCGCCATGACTCCACCCCCTGTAAAATGACCCAACCAGATACCCAACTTGCAAGGCAGAAATGCAGGGAAAATCGGAGAAAATCAAGGGGCATTTATTCTCTAACTATATGAAAAGACGGGAACAGGTGGAAAGGCGTAGAACACGGTGGAATATATGGGTTATGAAATACGAGGTCATGGATGTGCCGCCTTGGATGGAAAAAGCACGTCCTAACCGTGCCCCTGGGGAGGGTCAAGCCGGTTGCCGGCGCGGACGGCATGGGCTAGGGCTCGGCTTTTTCAACGCAAGGAGGCCGACATGCGCAGACTGCGTTTCTACAAGATCAGCCCCGGCGGCAATGCCACCATCCTCATCCTCGATCCGGTGGCTCCGGAAGACCGCGCACCGTTGGCCCGGCTTCTTCTGGACACGAATCACATCCACGCCGAGCAGGTCGGCTATTTGAACCTGGAGGCGCGCCCCGTGCGCCTGGACATGATGGGCGGGGAATTTTGCGGCAATGCCTGCCGGGCTGCGGCCGCGGTCATGCACCGGGAAGGGCGTGGCCTGATTGCCGAAGAGGGAGAGTGTCGGGGGCTGCTGAGCGTTTCCGGCGTGGAGCGTCCCTTGGCCGTGCGCGTGGTTCCGAGCGGGAATGGGCTGGACTGCCGGGTGGAGATGCCCATGCCGGCGGCGGATGCCGTAACCGGAGTCGCGCCCGGCATCGGCTTGGTCCGACTGCCCGGCATCGCGCATCTGTGCCTGGACGAGAGTATGCATCCCTTTCCCAAAGATCATGGTCGGGTCGCGGCGGAATTGCGCCAGCGCTTCGGCCTGACAAACGAGGATGCCGTGGGGTGTATCTGGCATCGGGAAGATCACTGCGGACAGGCCATACGTCCCGTGGTCTGGGTCCGGTCCACGGATTCGACCTATTTCGAGACCGGGTGCGGGTCCGGCAGTCTGGCCCTGGCCCTGTGGCTGGGGGGGCGGCAAAATTTTCCCACTCCCCTGCATGTCCTGCAGCCCAGTGGGGCCGGGATTGGCGTGGGTGTGGAGCCGGATGGGGCGGCCTGGATTTTTGGCCCCGTGAATGTGATCGCCCGGGGCGAAACCTGGGTCTGACTATTTCTTCACGCCCAGGGCCGTCTGCACGACCTGATCGGCGGTGGTGATGACCTTGCTGTTGGCGTCGAAGGCCTTTTGGGTGGTGATCATGTTTACGAATTCCGTGGCCAGGTCGACGTTGGAATTTTCCAGGGTGCTGCCCACGATGGACCCCAGCCGGCCCTCGTTCGCCCAGCCGATGGCGGCTGCCCCGGACTCCTTGCTGGCCGAGAACAGATTGCCGCCTTCCCGGAACAGCCCCTGCGGATTGATGAAATCGGCCAGGGCGATTTTGTACAGTCCCTGTTCCTGCCCGTTGGAAAACTTGCCCATGATGACCCCGTCGCTGTCGACATAGGTCGATTGCAGCGCGCCCTGGGCGTATCCGTTCTGCGTCTGGTAGATGGTGCTGGAGCCCGTGGCGTAGGCCGTCGTGGCCAGGGTGTCGGGGGTGGCTCCCCCCATGCCGGGCAGCGAGGCCATGCTCGGGCCCAGGTCCGCCATGGAGGCGACGCCCGTGGGCAGGTTCCAGGAAAACGTCCCATCGGCGTTGCTCGTGTCGTGCAGGCCAAAGTTCAGGGCCGCCTCGAATGTCGCGCCATCGGTTGACGCGCCCTGGACCAGGGGAAGGCCGTCTTCGGAAAATCCGGTCGGAACCCAGGTGCTCTTGTCGTCGGATGCGCCCTCGAAGGCCGTCATGTCGATGAGTTCTCCGGCCGCGTTGAAGGTCAGGGTGCCGGCCAGGAGCACGCCTTTCTTGGCGTTCAGGGCGGACCCGTCCTCGGATGCGGGCATGGTGACCAGATATTCCCAAACCTTGGACCCGTTGGCGTCGGTCAAACCTGTTTCCACGGGATCGAAATACATGGTCAGGTTGTGGGCGGTTCCCGCAGAGTCGTAAACCTGCATCGAGGTCGCGTAGGCATAGGCGTTGTCCGCGAGCGGCGGGTCCTGGGTCCCGTCCCAGGTGTCGAACAGGGCGGTGAGGGGGCTGGTGGCGCTGGTCGTGGCATCCGTCGAAGCGGAGTTCAGATTGACGATCGTGCTGATCTCCGATGTCGCTTCCGCTGTGGAAACGAAGGTCGAGCCGTCTTCCGTGGTCAGGCGGATGTCTTCGATGGCCGTGCCGGCTGCGGCCGTCGCGGCGCTGGAAATCGGCTGCCCCTGGACGATATTGCCGTGGGTGTCGCGATAGTATCCTTCTGCATCAAAGCGGAAATTTCCGGCCTTGGTGTAGTAGCTTTCAGTCGAGCCCTCGGGGGAAACGATGAAAAAGCCATTGCCGCCGATGGCCACGTCCGAGGTGTCGGTGGTGGTTTCCAGCGGTCCGGTGTTCATGTCCCGCCAGATGGAACTCACGCCCACGCCCTGGCCGATCTGGTTGCCGACGCTGGCGCCGGTCAATTGTCCGCTGAGCAGGTTGTCGAACAACAGCCGCGAGGATTTGAAGCCAACGGTGTTCATGTTGGCGATGTTGTCGGAGATGACCGACATGCTTTCCTGCTGGGCGATGACCCCGGTCGTGCCGATATAGATGGACGAGGAGATGCTCATGCGTTCCGGCCTCCTGGATGCGTGGCGTGGCTCGACGCGGCGGAAAATGCCGCTTGCCGGAAGAAATGCAGGAACAGGGCCAGACTGAGAAAATGCGGAACCGGCGCGCGGGCTCATGTCCGCGCGCCGGATTCGTGGCGTGCTAGGCCATGGCCGTGAGGCGGGCGATGCGTTCTTCCATGGGCGGGTGGGTCGAGAAGAGGTTGGCCAGTTTGGACGCGGTCAGCGGATTGACGATGAACATATGCGAGGTGGCCGGAGTGGCTTCCTGCATGGGAATCATGGTCGCGGCCTGCTGGAGCTTGTTCAGGGCGCTGGCCAGGGCCCGGGGTTTGCCACAGATTTTCGCGCCGGCTTCGTCGGCCAGGAATTCGCGCGAGCGGGACACGGCCATCTGGATCAGCATGGCCGCGATGGGCGCGATGATGGCCATGGCCAGGCCGCCAAGCATGCTGCCGCCGCCGTCTTCCTCGTCACTATTGCCGCCCATGCCGAAAATGGTCGCCCATTGCAGCATGTTGCCGAGCATGGCGATGGCCCCGGCGAAGGTGGCGGCGATGGTCGAGATGAGGGTGTCGCGGTTCATGACATGGGCCAGTTCGTGGGCCATGACTCCTTCCAATTCATCGCGGGACAGAATGCGCATGATGCCGTGGGTCGCGGCCACGGCGGCGTTTTGCGGGTTGCGTCCCGTGGCGAAGGCGTTGGGGCTGTCCGAGGGAATGACATAGACTTTGGGCATAGGCAGGTTCGCCTTGCGCGCCAAATTTTCGACGATGCCGTAAAAATCCGGGCTCTCGGCCCTGGTCACTTCACGCGCTCCGTACATTTTGAGGACAAGTTTGTCCGAGTACCAGTAGCTGAAAAAATTCATTCCGCCGGCTAGGATAAAGGCGACGATCATGCCGCTTTTGCCGCCGATGGCGCTGCCCATGGCCATCAGGAGCAGGGTCAGCAGGGTCAACAGAAACGTGGTCTTGAGCGTGTTCATGGATTCCTCCGGGTTGTGCGCGGGTAAAGAAAAAGACCTTTACCCGCATGACTGTGGATAAAGGTCTGGCTGATCTCGACATATGTCGGATTCCCGGGTCCGGGCGGGCGGCCGTATTGACGAACCACGGGTCGGCGGGAACGCGCGTTCGGGCCGAT
Source organism: uncultured Desulfovibrionaceae bacterium (assembly GCA_964384665.1). Classification (GTDB taxonomy): domain Bacteria; phylum Desulfobacterota; class Desulfovibrionia; order Desulfovibrionales; family Desulfomicrobiaceae; genus Desulfomicrobium. The sequence continues at coordinate 9,185 of CAYLNA010000023.1, forward strand.
AGCTACTCCCCTTTGAAGGATACCAATTAGGTACGGAAAATATGGGTGTCAAGGCCGGGCCTCAGGCCGCGCCATTGTCCCCGTTTTCCACGGCATCCTCGTTGGGTCCCTTGCGCTCCTCTTCCTCGCGGATGACCCGGCGCAGCACCTTGCCGACGATGGACTTGGGCAGGTCGTCGCGGAATTCGACCTGTTTGGGCACCTTGTAGTTGGCCATTTTTTCCCGGCAAAAGGCCAGGACCTCGGCCTTGGTCAGGTTGTGCCCCTCGCGCAGCACGATGTAGGCCTTGATGATCTCGCCCCTGGTCTTGTGCTTGATGCCGACGCTGACGGCTTCCTTGATGGCCGGATGCTCGTGCAGGACCTCGTCGATCTCGCGCGGGTAGACGTTGTAGCCGCCGGTGAGGATGAGATCCTTCTTGCGGTCCACGATGAAGAAATAGCCTTCCTCGTCCATGTAGGCGATGTCGCCGGTGTAGAGCCAGCCGTTTCTGAGCACCGAGGCCGTTTCATCCGGTCGGTTCCAGTAGCCCCGCATGACCTGGGGGCCACGGATGACCAGTTCGCCGATTTTGCCCACGGGCAGGGGCAATGAGCCGACTTCCATGTCCACGATGGCCGCTTCCGTGTCCGGGAATGGCAGGCCGATAGCGCCGTTCTTGCTGTTGCCGCGCAGGGGGTTCAAATGGGTGATGGGCGAAGCCTCGGTCAGGCCGTAGCCCTCGACGATGCGCGCTCCGGTCAGGCTGTTGAATTTTTCCATGACCGGCACGGGCATGGGCGCGGAGCCGGAAATGCAATAGCGCACCGAGGACAGATCGTACTTTTCCAGGTTTTTCTGCTGCAACAAGGCGATGAAAATGGACGGGGCGCAGGGAAAGATGGTCGGACGGTGCTTGTCGATGGTCTTGAGCACGTTCAGGGGTTCGAATTTGGGCAGGGGGACCAGGGTCGCCCCGATGAGGGTGCCGAAGTTGACGCACACGGTCAGGCCGTAAATGTGGAAAAAGGGCAGCAGGCCGAGCATGACCTCGCCGGTTTCCTTGATGGTGTGCAGCACGGCCTGGCATTGCTGGGCGTTGGCGGTCAGGTTGGCGTGGGTCAGCATGACGCCCTTGGACACGCCGGTGGTGCCGCCGGTGTACTGGAGCATGGCCAGGTCGTTTGAGGGATCGACGGCATGGGCCTCGCGGATGGGAACGCGGGCCAGCAGATTTTTCCAGGGCAGCACCGCTTTTCCGTCAAAGGGAATGGGGCCGAGCTTGTATTCGCGCCGGGACTTGAGTGTGTACAGGATGTTCAGGGGAAAACGCAGACAGTCGGCGATGGACGTGACGAAAATCCGGTCCAGATGCAGCTTGGAACGCAGACCGTGGATGCGTTTCCAGAGCAGGTTCAGGGTGATCAGGGTCGTGGCGCCACTGTCGTTGAAATGGTGCACGATCTCCTTTTCCATATAGAGCGGATTGGTCATGACCACCACCGCGCCCAGGCGGTGGCAGGCCCAATAGGTGATGATGGCCTGCGGACAGTTGGGGAGCATGATGGCTACGCGGTCGCCGGGGCGCACGCCGGCTTTGTACAGATTGGTGCTGACCAGTTCCACCAGACGCAGGAGTTTTTTGTAGCTCACCCGCCAGTTGTTGAAGACAATGGCCGGCCGGTCCGGATGGTTGGCGGCCGCCCGCTCCAGGATCTGGTGGAGGGGCATGTTTTCGTAGTCCAGAGTAGGACTGACTTCGTGATCGTAGTGCTTGAGCCAGATTTTGGTGATCCCCTCGGCAATCATCGCGTCCTCGTCGGGCTAAAAATGAATGGGGCGGGTCACGGCCGGTCCAGAACCATGAGCACTTCCATGTGCCAGGCGCCTGGAAACATGTCGAACAGAGCCATGGAGGAAATGGACCAGCCTTCGGCCAGAAGCGGTTTCACGTCGCGGATGGTGGCGACCACGTCGCAGGAAACCCAGACCAGACGGCGTAGGCTGGGCATGGACAACAGGAGCTGGCCGACGCCCTTGGCCCCGGTGCGCGGCGGGTCCAGGATGGCGGCCTGGGGCGCGAATTCGCGGACGTGGTCCCAGGATTTGGACTTGGCCAGGTCCGCGTCCCGGAAGCGGACCGTGTTCAGCCCGAGACGGGCTGCGTTACGCGTTCCGATGCGGGCCGCAGCCGCGAATCCTTCCACGGCCAGGACGGTTTTCCCCTGGCTGGCCAGGGGCAGGGCGAAATTGCCGGCTCCGGCGAAGAGGTCGGCCACGCGCTCGATTTGGCCCACGGCCTGCACCGTTTTATGGATCAAATCCTGATTGAGGGCCCAGTTGGCTTGGAAAAAGGTCCCGGCCGGCAGACTCATGGACAGGTCGAAAGCGGGAAAGGAAAATTCAAGTTCCGCTTGAGCTTTTTCGTGGGCGGCCTGGCCGCTCACGGGGCTGGCCGCGATGGTGAATCGGCCGTCCGGAAGCTCCGTCGCCAGGGCCGGCATGGCCTGGGCCAGAGGGGCGGCCAGAAGATGGCAGTCGGTCAGGGGAACCAGGGCGTTGCTGCCCTGGGCCATGGCGTGGGGCTTTCCACTGCGGACATGGATCTGCCCGCGCCAGCGGTAGCGCCAGGCCTGGGGGCTGGGGATCACGTCCAGATTCTTCAGCACGCGCGGGCCCATGTCCCGGCCCAGGGCGCGGCCGACTGCGTCGTGGAGCATGTCCGTCTTGAGGCGCAGGCCCTCCTCCGGAGTGACTATGCCGAAGCGCGATCCGCCGCATTTGTCGGCATGGGGGCAGGGATGGACTTGGCGCAGGGGCGAGGGCGTCAGAATTTCTTCAGCCTCGGCCAGGACATAGTCCTTGGTGGTCTTGACGATGCGCGCGCGGACCTCTTCGCCGGGCAAAACCCCGGGCTCGACCATGGCCACCTGCCCGGAGTCGAGCCGGGCCAGACCCCGGCCGCGCCAGAGCAGCTTTTCGACCCGAAGGATCAGCGGATCGTTCATGCCGTCCGTGACCCGAGCCATGCCGTGAACACGCGCTGGAGGAGTTTCACGGCGGCGGTTTCCGAAACCTGGGAGCCGTGGATGGGAGCCAGTTCGCACATGTCCATGCCCACCAACGCCGGGCCGCTTCCTTCGCGCCACAATTCCGTCCAGAAGCGCATCATCCAGGCATAGAGGATGCCGCCGGGTTCGGGCGTTCCCGTTCCGGGGATGACACTGGGGTCCATGCCATCGACATCAAAAGAGATATACAGGGGCCGAGCCCCGATGAAGGCCCGGACGCGGCGGGCCGCTTCGGTCGGAGCGGGCAGGTCCCAGGCGAACAGGGTCAGCAGGTCTTCCGGGGCCTGGGTGCGCATGTAGTCCCGCTGGTCGGCGCAGATGGAGCGGATGCCGATCTGGGCCAGGGGAATGCCCATCTGCCGGGCCCTAGCCATGATGCAGGCGTGGGACAGGGGGCTGCCTTCGTACTCGGGCCGCAGGTCGGCGTGGGCGTCGATGTGCAGGATGGCCAGATCCGGGTGGGCCGCTTGGTAAAATTCAAACAGCGGCAGGGGCACGGAATGCTCGCCGCCCAGGGTCAGGATGAAATCCGTGCGGGCGTCGAATTCCTCAAGCCGCTCGCGCATGGCCCGGTGCACGCCCTCGGGGCCGCTGACCGGAAGATGCAGGGCGGGCAGGGGCGTGAAGTGGGCCAAGTCGGCCAAGTCCAGGTCCAGTTCCGCGTCCAGGGATTCGATCTGAACGCTGGCCCTAAACAGGGCCTCGGGTCCGAGGCGGGTTCCTGTGCCGAAACTGACCGTGCCCTCGAAGGGCGCGGACATGACAAAAATATTTCGGCCCTGGTTGGGACCGAGATCGAAAAATTCATGCTGCATGGGAGTCTCCGGAGTCTCCGTCAACGGGGCGGCCGGAGCCGCCCTTGGTGGCGATTAAAGCGGCGTGCGGGAGCGCAACAGGATGCTGTTGATGCCGCTTCCCTTGAGTTTGTCCTTCAAGGTCTTGGCCGAATCGACCGTGCCCTGGTGATGGACGTAGACCCGATACCACGTCTTGCCCTCATGCGTGGCCGTGACGATTGAAGTTTTGAAGCCGCCGGGCCCGATCTGCTTGAGGAATGTCTGGGCCTGTTCCATGGAAGGCAGGGCCGCGACCTGATAATTGAAGACAAAGACCTCTTCCTTGCTCGCCGCGAGATCGGCGGGCACGGCCGACGCGGGTTGTTCCGCCGGCTTGGCGGCGGTCGCCTTGGGCTGATCCTGCTTTTTGGCGGCGCCTTCCTGCGCCTTGGCCGGCGGAGGCGTGGGTTTGACCGGCGCGGGCTTGGACTCGGGCGCGGCGGATTGCGCGGGATCTTGTTTCAGCTTGTCGAAAAACTCCAGCTCCTCGGCCTTGAGCACTTCCTCGTTCTTCTCGGTCAGCAGCGGAAAATCCTCGGGCAGGATCTGCTGGGCCGCTTCCAGGGCCATTTTCTCGGGCTGGTAGCCGCGCCCGACAATGACTCCGAGGATAAAGGACCAGGCCATGCCGATGACGATCAGCACGCCCAGGGACAAAAAGCCCGACAAGCCGAGCTGAAAAACGAATTTCTTGGTTTCTTTTTTGGTGGTGCGGGTCTTGCGCGTGATCATGATTTGTCCGGACCACCTCGCCTACATGCGCTCCGGCGCGTTCACGCCGAGCAGATCAAGGCCTTTTTTGATCACTGCGGCCACGGCTCCGAACAAGAGCAGGCGGGCTCGGAGCAGGTTTTGGTCCTCGCCGGACAGGATATGGTGCACGGTGTAGTAGCGGTGCAGCAGTCCGGCCAGCTCCATCAGATAATAGCTGATGTGGTGGGGCGAGAGAGTGCGCGCGGCTAGTTCCACGGTGTCGGCGAAGGCATCCAGGCTTTTGAATAATGCCTTGTCCTCGGCCGTGGTCAGCAGGGTCATGAGGTCCATGGACGGGGCGGGCAGGCTGAAGCCCTGCTCCTCGGCCTTACGCATCAGCGAGCAGACGCGGGCGTGGGCGTACTGCACATAGTAAACCGGGTTGTCCATGGACTGCTGCTTGACCACGTCCAGGTCGAAATCCAGATGCGAATCGCTCTTGCGCGAGAGGAAGATGAAACGGGCCGCGTCCACCCCGACCTCGGCGCAGACATCGGCCAGGGTCTCGAACTTACCGGCACGGGTGGACATGGCGATCTGCTCGCCGCCCTGGATTAGGTTCACGAGCTGTACGAGGATGACCTGCAGGGCCTCGCGGTCCTTGCCCATGGCCTCGATGGCCGCCTTCATGCGCGGCACGTAGCCGTGGTGATCCGCGCCCCATATGTCGACCATCATGTCGAAGCCGCGTCCTATCTTATGGTCATGATAGGCGATGTCCGAGGCGAAATAGGTCAGCAGCCCGTCGGATTTGCGCAGCACGCGGTCCTTGTCGTCACCGAAGTCCGTGGACTTAAACCACAGCGCGCCGTCCTTTTCGTAGGCTAGGCCCTCGGTCAGGAGCCGGTTCAGGGTGGCCTCGACCTGACCGCCATCGACCAGGCTTTTTTCCGAGAACCAGTGCTGGTGCTCGACCCGGAAGTCGATCAGGTCCTGCTTGATGCCGTCCAGAATGTCCTTCATGCCCCGCTCGTAGCAGAGGTCCAGGGCTTCGGCCTCGGGCAGATCGAGCAGGGCGCGGCCGCGTTCGGTCAAGAGCTGGTTGGAGATGTCCTTGATATATTCACCCCGGTAGCAGTCTTCCGGAAATTCGATGTCCACGCCGCAGGCCTGCTGGTAGCGGACCCAAACGGCCAGGCCCAGCAGGCGCATCTGGCGGCCGGCGTCGTTGAGATAATATTCGGTCTGGACCTCGTGTCCGCTGAAGCGCAGCACGCGGGTCAGACTGTCGCCCACGGCCGCGCCCCGGCCATGGCCGATATGTAGCGGGCCGGTCGGGTTGGCGGAAACATATTCGACCTGGACCTTGCGGCCCTGGCCGATATTGACGCGGCCAAAATCCTCGCCCTGGGCCAGGGCGTCCAGGGCCACGGACTGCCAGAAGGCGGGCTTGAAGGTGAAATTGATGAAGCCCGGGCCGGCGATGTCGATACGCTCCAGCTCCGGGCAGCTCGCTTTCAGTTCGGCCGTGATGGCCTCGGCCAGGGCGCGCGGGTTCTGGCCTTTTTCCTTG
>CAYLNA010000023.1:15437-17507 GCA_964384665.1 uncultured Desulfovibrionaceae bacterium
CAGTTCGGCCGTGATGGCCTCGGCCAGGGCGCGCGGGTTCTGGCCTTTTTCCTTGGGCATGACCATGGCGATATTGGTGGCCATGTCCCCGTGCTGTTCGCTTTTTGGGGCTTCAATGGTGGTTTTGGCCGGAAGCTCCAGGCCGCGCGCGGCCATGAGGGCGGTCAATTTTTCGGCGATATAGGCTCTGGCTTTCATGACAGGAGTTCCTCCACCTGGGCGGCGAGTTCAAGAGAGCTGATGGAAACGGATTTCACGCCGTCCTTGTCCTTCAATATCTGGCTGACCATGCGCGAGAGGGCGCCCTTGGGGCCGAGTTCGGCGAAGACGCGCAGGCCGCTGGCGTATTGGTTTTCGATGGTCTGGGTCCAGAGCACGGACGAGGTCATCTGCCGCTTCATGATGTCCTTGATGGCCGCGCCGGTGGTTTCCGGCTTGGCCGTGACGTTCAGGCAGACGGGAATCTTGGGGTCGCGCCATTCCATTTTATCCATGTATCTGGCCAGCTCCGCGCCGGCCTCGTTCATGTAGGGCGAGTGGAAGGCGTTGCTGACCGGCAGGACCATGGCCCGGCCCTTGAGGGGCTTCACGCCCGCGCAGACGATGTCCACGGCCTGGGCATGGCCGCTGATGACGAACTGGGCCGGGGTATTGTAGTTGGCGATGCGGATTTCCTGACCGGTCTGGCTGGCGGCCGTGGCGACCAATTCTTCGACCTTGGTCTGGTCAAGCTTGAGGATGGCGGCCATGCGGCCGTCCTGGTTGGCGGCCTCGTCCATGAGCTTGCCGCGCAGGCAGACCAGTTCCAGCATCTGCTCCACGGACAGGACCGAGGCCGCGCACAAGGCCGCGTACTCACCCAGGCTGTGCCCGGCCACGGCCGAGGGCGCGAGCTTGGACGCCACGAAGCGCCACAGGGCGATGTTGACAACGCTCAAGGCGGGTTGCAGATTCCGCGTCACGGCCATGGCCGCTTCGTCGCTGTCCCAATATATTTCGCGCAGCGGCAGTCCGCTCAGGACTTCCGCTTTTTTCCACAAATCCATGGCCTCGGGCCAGTGTTCGGCCACGTCCCGACCCATGCCGGGTTCCTGGGAGCCCTGGCCGGGAAACAAAATGCTCGTATTCTGCATGAAACCTCCAACATTTAAGCTGCGGTGCTTGTATCCGCAGCCTCCGTGCAGGTAAAGGGGGAAATCCCCGTCCTCCCGCGCGTCTGGAAGCCGCATGAATCATACCCCCACCGCCTCCGAAGTGACCGCTTTGGCCCGCACCCTGGGCCGCGTTCTGACCGAGGACGAGAGTCGTTTGCTTGGCGTGTACCTGGGCCTTCTCGTTAAATGGAACGCGCGCATGAACCTAGTCGGACCATCGATCTGGACCGACATGCTGATAACCCTGATCCAGGACTCCTGGCATCTGGCCGATCTGCTGCGCGAACTCGATCCTCCGCGCGAAACCCTGGACCTGGGCGCGGGCGCGGGCTTGCCGGGGATTCCGCTGCGGGTCTTCTGGCGGGAGGGGGAATATTATCTGGTGGAGCCGAGGCAAAAGCGAGCCATCTTCATGGAGCAGGCCGTGGCGATGATGAAACTGCCCCGGACCAAGGTTCTGTGCGCCCGCATGGAAGCCCTGCCAGCCGCGCGGCGGACGGCGGACCTGATCGTCAGCCGCGCCTTCAAGCCCTGGAAAGCGTTGCTCGATGACGTGGCCGGATACCTGGCGCCGGGCGGACGGGTTCTGATCATGAGCAATGACGCCCATCCCGGAGAAGAAGTCGGCGGTTATGAACTGGAGCAAACACGGGAATACATGGTGGCCGGAAAGAAACGGTATTTCTGGCTATTCGCGCTTGTCCGGAAAGACTTCTGAAAGGTGGGGCATGAGGAGCTTGGTCGCGACCCTGTCCACCTCTTCGGCCAAATCCATGAACCGTTCCAGATATTCCAGGATTTCCATTTTGCGGTCCTCGGTGGAATAGCCGTAATCTTCCTCCAATTGGCCCGAGGCCAGGTATTCCTCGAATTCGTTCAGGAATTTTTCATTGAGCATGTGCGTTCCTTGGCAAAG
>CAYLNA010000024.1:0-13998 GCA_964384665.1 uncultured Desulfovibrionaceae bacterium
CCGTCAGATGCGAGCCGATGAATCCGTCGGCCCCGGTGACCAGGACCCGCTTGCCGCTGAGTTTCATGCCGCGCTCCGTTCTGGGCGTCTGTGTAGCATCCGTGGGGCCAAAAGGCAAAGAAGGGGGCGGCGGGGGGCTACCAGTGGAAGGACTCGGCCGGGCCGCCGGGCGCGGCGCGGACCACCGTCACGTTGCCCGCGGCGTCGCAGGCGCCCGCGCCGATGGCCTCCACCGTGCCGGCGGGCACGGTCTGGGCGTCCAGCACGTAGCTCCAGGCGCGGAACGGGGTCTGGATGTCGAAGTTGTCGTGGAGGTACTGGCCGGTGCGGGTCTTGAGGGCCAGGAAGGGCTGGGGCCCGAAGATGGGCCGGTCCGCCTCCAGGAGCAGGGTGTCGCCCTGCCAGGCGGCCTTGAGCGCGAGGGGCTTTGCGGCGTCCAGGCCCAGGGCCGAGCGGGCGGCCTCCCGGGCCTCGCAGAAGCGGTAGCCCACGCCGGGGTGGCGCCTGGCCGCGTCCTCCAGCATGGCCGCCACCGCGCGCACGTCCGGGCGGATGTCGCGGAAGTCGTGGTCGGCGAAGGCCAGGATCACGGGCAGGCCCTGGCCCGCCTCCGCAAAGGCCTGGTCCACGTCGGACTGCCTCAGGCAGCGCGTGCGGGTGCCGACGTTCAGGCAGCGCATGGTGTGGCGGCGGCAGTTGCCGGGGCGCTGGTAGTCGTCGTGGTCCGGGCGGTACGGGACCCAGGTGGCCGGGGCCCGCCGCCAGTCGCCGAAGCGGCCGCCGGCCATGTCCTTCTGCCCGGAGGCCTCGTCCGTGGCCTGGTTGGAGAAGTCGAAGGGCAGGAACTGCTCCAGGAACCAGTGGCTGTCCGGCCGGATGGTGTGGAACCCGGGGCGGTAGCAGCTGGGGAACCAGCCGCGCTCGATGATCCGCCAGGCCAGGCTGCGGAACAGGGTGTCGGCGTGGGCGAAGTAGTGGGTGGCGCAGTGGTGCGCCTGCCGGCTGAACGGCATGGGGTGGTAGTGGAACTGGAACCCGTCCCTCATGCCCTGGGCCCGGACGTACCGGAAATAGTGGTCAAAGACGTTGCCGTAGCCCATGTCCCGGCGCCGCGGGTTGCCCTCGTAGCCCACGTGGTCCACGCAGAACCAGTTGTAGATCCAGTGGCCGCCGAAGGAGTCCGTGAAACTGTCGCGGAACGGCGGGTTCAGCGCGTCCTCCAGCATCCGGTCCACGGCGTCCCAGGTGTCGTTGTAGCGGAGCAGCTCCGGGGCGACCATCTGGCGCACCGCGGCCTCGTTGCCGCCGAGATCGACCTCGCCGTCCTGGAGCCGCCTCAGGTTCTCCCGGGTGGGCTCCAGGGTCACGCCGAAGACGTACCGGAGCCGCTCGAACGTGGCCTCCAGGGGCTCGTGCAGCGGGCCTTCCGTGTCGATGCAGTGGACGACGTGGATGATCTTTTTCCCGGTGCTCATCGCATCTGCACTACAAGGATACGGTCCGGTAATCGGGGTTCACGTAAACGTCCTGGTCGCCTTCGGCCTTCGTCGCGTAGAGGTCCTCGAACCCCACGGGGCCGACCTCCGGGTCGCAGTCGAGCACCATGTTGATGCTTTTTCTCGAGCGCCGCTCCGTGGGCTGGAACAGTCGAGGAATGTCGTAGGGCTCGTGCACCGCGCGGGGAAGGAACGGCGCGGGGCAGAGACGGCTGGCGACTCGGCTCGAGACGCAGAAGAAGTCCGCGAGGATAGCCCCGCGCTCCCTGCCGAAGGCCAGTACGGCCTGGACCAGGGCCTCCTCGCGGCCCGGGGCGGGCAGGAGGTCCATGACTCGCATCACGTCCACGGCCTGACCGCGGACGCGCTCCAGGCGGACCGCCGCCAGCCCGGCACCGCAGTCCTTCCCGTCGCTCAGGATGGTGTACGCCAGGTGCGGGTGATTCAAGTACCGCCAGGTAAAGAAATCCGGTCCGCGGTGGGAGGCGGCCGGGACATCGGCCAGGGCGTCCGCGAAGATACGGTCGGGAACGCCCTCCATTCTGGTGAGGAGTGCGAAGCTGCGGTCCATACTCGGGCAAGCGTTCTTCAGATAGAAAGAGCGCTCCTCGGCCGAGGCCTCCGGGCTGAACAGGCGCAGGCAGGCCTCGGGGTCGAGAATCGCGACCATGCGCTCAATGCCCGGGGACGTGCTGAAGCCCAGTTTCTCGTACGCCTTCTGGGACAGGCTGTTCAATCCGTAGCCGCAGTACACGCGGCAGCGGGACCGGGCCTCCTTGACCACTTCCCGGCCGAGTCCGGGAACGTCTCCGGTGCTGAGCCATTCGAGATCCCAGAAGGTCAGGTGCTGCTGGCCGTTGATCCGGGTCATCCAGGGGAGGACCCCGTCGATGGCCTTGAGGGTGTCCTTTTCCAATGCCAGCATCATGCTGTATTCGCCTTTTTCGACGACTGCCCTGGCGAACGGTGAATCCCGGTACTGCCAGTCGAAATAGCGTTCCTCCGCCCCGAAGTAGTTGGCCCCGAAAAAGGAGCGCAGGAAGGCCAGGCATTGTGCCTTGAGGCTGCCGTTCAGGAATTGGTAGCTGATGGCCATTGCTTCCTCGATGTATTCGCTAAACCTCCGCGCCCCGGTTCAGGCGTCGGAGCCGTCCGTGTACCAGATCTGCAGATAGCCGGCCTCGTCCACCGACGCGCTGGGGGGGAGCTGCCAGGATGGGTTCCAGGCAAGGCGCTCCTCCAGCTTGTAGCCGCTGCGCAGGAGCAGGCGGTCCTTTTCGGTTCGGCAGATCGTGCCCTCGTAGAAAACCACCTTGCCGATGTCGGTCATGGCCGCGAACATGGGCTTCACCCTGCCGGAGATGCGGCCGCAGCTGCACAGTTGCCGGGCGAGTTGCAGGCCTTTTTCCACGGAGCAGCGGAGGTGGTGAATGCCGCTGATGGGGACGCAGTGGAAGAGGTAGTGCGGTTCGATGCTGTTTTTGCGCATGAGTCCATAGAGATCGACCAGGGTATCCAGGTCGTCGTTGACGCCCTTGAGCAGCACGTTCTGTGAATAGACCAGCACGCCGAGGTCTTGGATCCTGTTTACAGCCTCAATCGTCTCGGGGAAGAACTCCACGGGGTGATTGATCTGCGTGGCGACCTCGAAGCGGACCCCTGGCTTCTCGCGAAAGATGTTGAACACCGACTCGTCGATTCTCTCGGGAGCCTGCGTCAGGAGGCGGGTCGCGATTCGGACGATGCGGATGTTCGGTGCGTGCTCGATCAGGGCCTCGATGAGGTAGTCGATCCGGCGTGGGATGAGCAGGGGGTCGCCACCCGTGATCAGCACCTCGTCGAGAATGTCGCGGTTGGCCGCGGACCCGCAGAACTCCGCGATCCTCCGGATCTGGAACTCGGTCAGGGTGTGCTTGCCGTAGTTCTGGCGCAGGCAGTGGCGGCAGTGGGCCGCGCAGATGAGCGTTGGCTCGATGACCAGAGTCCTTTTGTAGAGCCGCTCAATGCCGGGAAGCTCCCCGTGCTCGATTTCGATTTCGAGGCCAGCCTCGTAGTGCTTCAGGTTGTTTTCGACGGACTGGAAGCCCTCCAGCTCGCTCTTGATGTACTGTCGAGCCAGTCCGAGGTATTCATTGGAGGACTTTCCATACCGCTGCTCGAGATGTTCCAGCTTGCCCTTCAGAAACGGGGATATCTTTTCAATGAAATGACTTGCCTGCGTGAGCATGGTTTCTCCCTCCATCACGGTTTGGACAAAATCCGCGCTGGCACACCGACATAAGTCTTATCCGGCTCGGTGTCTCTGATGACAACGCTTCCGATCCCGATCGTCGTGCGCTCGGCGACGTGGATGCCTTCCCGGATGGAGACGTTGGGAGCCAGCCAGCTGTCGTTGCCGACGACCGAGTTCCTGCCGAGGATGACACCGGCGGTCAGCATGGCCTGTTCCCCCACCCGACAGCCGCCGCCGACATGGACCAGATCGTCGATCTTGGCCCCCTTGCCGATAACCGTGTCCAGCAGTTCGGCTCGTTCGATGGTCGTGTTGGCGCCGATCCAGACCCCGTCGCCGATGATGATCCCGCCGAGATGTGGGACGTGCATGGGGTCCCCCACCTCGTTGCGGATGAAGACGTAGCCCTCGCTGCCGATCACGGCGTGGTCCTTTATCGTGACGGCGTTCCCGATTTGCACGGGCCCTGACAAGACCACACGGTTCATGAGCGTGACGTTGTTTCCGAGGACGCACTCCGGGCCGACGACACAGCCAGGGCCGATGTGGGCCTGGCGGCCGATCTGAGCCTTGGGCGAGACAACGGCCGAGGGGTCGATGCGCCGCTCGGGCGGGCTGATGAAAAATTCGTTCACTATCGAGACGAAATCGAGCTTGGGGTTCGGGGTGAGGATTTGGGAGAAACCGGCATTCTCGGGGTAGGGGCTGGTCAGCAGCACCAGCGCCCCCTGAAGCTTTTCCTGGGACACCGGCGTGTTCTGGTCGCCGTTGTCCAGATAGACGAGGGCGCCCGGCCGGCACTTGGCGGCTGCGGCGGGAGTGGTTACCGCGAGGTCCGGGCCCAGAAGGCTCTTGTTGAGGAACTCGGCAATATCCGATCCTGAAATGCTCGGTATGCGCGGATTGTACAACATGTCCACACCCCCTTATAGCGTTCTGAATATGTGTTGTGTTTTGCTGTCGGTTCGCGGCAGGCCGCCATACGGGACGAACTCGATCTCGGGTTTCAGCGCCAGCTTCTCGGACAGCTCCCGGCTCAGCACTCGCAGTTCTTCTTCGCTCACAGCATGGTTTTCACGGGTCTCCGCTCGGATGACCATTCGTTGGATCGGGGGCGTCTTGTTCACGACGATCTGGTATTCCCCTGTCAGGAACCCGGGGTGCGCGTTGATGACCACCGCCACCGCTCCTGGGAAGACGTTTACCCCTTTGACCACCAACATGTCATCACTCCGGCCGCGCACGGCGAAGCGAAGGCCCTTGCGGCCGCAGGAGCACTCGGTGCCCAAGACCTCGACCACGTCCCGGCTCCGGTAGCGGATCAGTGGCTGGGCCTCCTTGCGAAGATGCGTGAAGACCAACTCGCCGCGTACTCCTTGTTCAAATGGCAGGCTTTCGCCGCTTTCCGGCGCGATGATTTCCAGGTGCACGATGCCTTGGCCCATGAAATGCAACCCGTCGCGCTGCAGGCACTCCGCCCCGAAGGTGGCCAGGACGTCGGACATGCCGTAGTTGGCGTTGACCGCCCTCAGGCCCCACGTCTCCTCCAGTGAGGTGCGGTAGCCGGGGTCCTCCAGTCCGGATTCGGCCCCGAAAAGACCCAGTTTCAGGTGAAGCTCCTTTGGGGAGGCTCCCGTTTCCTGCAGGAGCAATTCGAGCCTCTTCATGTAAGAAGGGGTGCAATGAATGGCGTTGACTCCCAGGATGCGGATAAACTCCAGAAGCGACCTTGAATTGCCGACACCGAAAGGCACAACGGCGGCCCCTGTCGCCTCAAGGCTGAGATGGTCGGTGAGCCCGCCTGCCCACATGCAGTAATTCAGGCAGTGCACGATTAAATGCTCGGGACGCAACCCGGCTGCCCAGAAGCAGCGTGCCCCAGCGCGATGGGTATGCTGGATGTCCTCGTAAGTGTACGCGAGCAGAAGCGGACGGCCGGTCGTTCCTGACGTCTTATGGATGCGTTGTGCCTGCGAGATCGGAATGCACAGGTTGCTCCCAAACGGAGGGTATTCCAACTGATCGGCCAAGAGCTCCGACTTCTCTGTGAACGGCGTATCCGCGAGGCGTTCAAGCGTCCAGGGCCTGTCTGTCCGCAACTGTTTAAATTTGCGCTGATAAAAATGGCTGTTGCGCAACACATACGTTATTTGCCGGTCGAGCCAGAGGTCCGCATCTCTCTTTTGGGTCTCATGCAATGGCAACGTTTCCTCTTGACTCCAAACGGTATCACTCCATGGAACGTCTCTCATGGGTGCTCCTTGGCCGGGTAATTGACAGCGGAACAAGAAATTTTTTCGTTGAGAGTCACTATCGAGCGTTGCAGCTTTGGGTTGACCTGGGCGAGCAGCTCGCCCGCATTCCAGTTTTTGGCCTTGATTGACTCAAGAACCGAGTTGGTCTTGGGCCCCGGGGTCAAACTCAGGGAGTTGAGAATGGTGGTTAGCGTATCCGAAGGGTTTTTGATCAGTTCTTCGAATTGGATGACGCATATGTCATTTAACCTGCTGTAAGAGCAGGATAAAGCTTGATTTAAATAATACGCACAGCGATCTAGCTCTGAAGCAGAAATCCAAAATCCCATATCAGAATCATTAACCCAGAACGGAATTTTTTGATTGCATTCAATCGCCTTTGGATAGATTTGGATAGGGCTGTTTTTTTCTAGCGAACTTTGTGAAAACCATTTTTTCTTCAGTAATGAGTTGAGAATATCATTTGGATTCCTGTGAATCACAATGACGCGGGACTGGGGCAAAACGCTAAAAATGGCGTCCAGGAAAAAAATCAAGTCCGGGTGCTTGTAGGCGACGGTGTACTCGTCCGCGCGGGTGACGATCTCGGCGCGCCGGGCGCTGCGCTCCAGCCGTCCGGCGATGTCCTCGCGCGACTTCACCTTGTAGATGTAGGTGTCGTCGTTGGGATTGAAGTTCAGGTTTCGCCCGGAGATGGCCTGCAGGAACAGGGCGTCGAAGACGTAATAGGAGTACAGCGCGAGCCAGTCCCGCGGATTCATCTCCTCGAACTTGATGAACAGGGGCACGATGAGCGGCGGCTCGAAGAAATATTCCACCTGCCGCAGGCTGTGCATGAGCGTGCCGAAGATCGTTGTTCCGCTTCTGCCGCTGCCCGTTATGATGAGCGGGCGCCGCGCCACTGCGGCGCATTCGCATTCATAGTTCAGTTCCATTCCGGTTCTCTTGCCGCTCCTTCATCGTGTGGGGCCGCTTTGTTATCCGGTCTTGGCCGAAAAATCAATGAGCCCCAGCCTTCGCGCGGTTCCGGGCGATCCCGGCCCGGGCCCGGGAATTCCCGCTCTCCGGGGCCCTTGTCTTGCATTCCAGGCTGGGGTATTGGACCCAGCAGACCACGCCGGTCCGTGGATCGGGGGGATTCAGACCCCGGCCGGGGGGCGCCCGGACCGCCGACGGTCCATTCCCGTAATCCCAAAACCATGCAACGGCCCGCGATATGACATCCAATCCGAAAGTGTTGACCTCCGAGCGCCAGTCCCGGCACGGACACACCGGGGGCATCCTCTGGTTCACGGGCCTGAGCGGCTCGGGCAAGACCACCCTGTCCCAGAATCTCGAGCGGATGCTCTTCCAGAAGGGCTTCGCCGTGGCCGTGCTCGACGGCGACACCATGCGCAAGGGCCTCTGCTCGGACCTCAGCTTCTCGCCCGAGGACCGCACCGAGAACCTCCGCCGCCTGGCCCACGTGGCCAAGCTGCTTTCCGGGCTGGGAGTCCTGTGCATCACGGCGACCATCTCCCCGCTCAAAAAGGACCGGGCCGCGGTCCGGGCCCTGATGGACGCCGGAGAGTTCCACGAGGTCCACATCAAGGCCAGCCTGACCACCTGCGAGGCCCGCGACCCCAAGGGGCTCTATCGTCGGGCCCGGCGGGGGGAGATCCCGGATTTCACCGGCGTCCATTCGCCCTACGAGCCGCCGGAGCGGCCGGAGGTTCTCATCGACACGGAGAGGCAGAGCGTGGTCGCCTGCCTGGACCAGCTCATGGACTACGTGGCCAGGACTTTTCAGCTCGGGCCGCGCCGGTCCGGCGAGAACCGGGAAGAATGTCCCAGTTGACGCCCGCCGCGCCGCCGTGTCCCGTGACGCCCTGCCTGGCCCCCGGGCGGTGACATGTTCTGCGCCATACCCATTGAAATCTTCGCCCGGGAGATGGACGGGGCCCTCTATCTGGCCCTGCGCCTGGCCGCCGCGGGCCTACCCACCGTTCTGGGCGAGCGCATGGTGGACCGCTACGTCCTGGACGCCCGGGAGCCGGTGGTCTATTTCGACAGCGACCACTCCCAGGGCAACGACGCCCACGTCCTGGCCCGGGGCGGGCTGGCCCTGGACCTGCACCCCGAGGGGCTCAATCTCCTGGACAGCCCCCAGGTCCTGACCAAGTACCTGGGCATGGCCCCCTACGCGAGCCACATCTGCACCTGGGGCCGCGTGCAGGCCGAGCACGTGCGCGCGCACCTGCCGCCGGAGTCGCGGCATCTGGTCCAGGCCACCGGCCATCCCGCGTTCGACCTGACCGCGGAGCGCTTCCTGCCCTATTACCGGAACCCGGAGATCGTCGCCGAGCACGGCGAGGACTTCGTGCTCATCAACACGAACTTCTCCTACCACAACCACCTCATGGGCATGGACCGCTACGTGGACATGCTCGGCAGGACCGTGGGCCAGCAGATCTTCACCACCCCCGAGCACCTCGCCTTTGTCCGGCGGCTGGCCGCATACCAGGCCCGGCTGCTGCCCCATTTCGTGGACCTGGCCCGGAGCCTGGCCCAGGCCTTCCCCGAGCGCCACGTGATCCTGCGGCCCCACCCCACCGAGGGCCACGGCTACTACCGCGAGCGCCTCGCGGACCTGCCCAACGTGTTCGTCCGGCACACGGGCTCGGTGCGCCAGTGGATCGCCTCGGCCGGGACCGTGATCCACCACGACTGCACCTCGGGCATCGAGGCCCTGCTCATGGGCCGCCCCACGGTCCAGTTCCGGCCGGTGTACGACCCGGAGATCGCGGCCACGATCCCCTCCCTGGCCGGACTGGAACTGGAGCGCGCCGGCCAGGTGGCCGACGTGGTCCGGGCCGGTGCGGTTCCGGCCGCCCGCGTGGCGGCCCAGCGCGAGGCCCTGGGTCCGTATTTCGCCAACCTGGAGCAGGAGGCGGTCCAGGTCCTGGCCGGATTCGCCGCCGGGGCCCTGTCCGGAAGCGCCGCCGGCCGGCCGCAGCCCCTGGGGCCCTGGGAGAACCTGAAGTGCTGGCGCAAGCACCTGAGCAAGGTGATCCGCGCCCGCCAGCCCGGCCGGAACGGCCGCAAGGTGCGCCACGCCCTGGGCAAGTTCCCCCGGGTGGGGCTTGCGGTCATGCAGGACAAGCTCGACCGCCTGGCCGCGGTCTGCGGGGAATCGCCCCGGCCGCGGCTGACCTCCCTGGCCCTGAACACGTTTCTGGTGGAGCCGGGAGCCTCGTGATTTCGGGCGGCCGCGCCCGCTGTTGTCAACGGGCCGCCCTGCGCGTAGAGAATGCCGGTACGGCCCGCGCCGCGACGGCCCCGTAAAGGGAGTTTTCTTGGCCAAAGAACGGAGTAATGTTTCCTTCAAGGATTCCCGGGCGCTGCTCAAGCGCAGCCTGGGATATTTCCTGCCCTTCAAGAAGCGCTTCGCCCTGGCCATCGTCGGCATGCTCGTGGTGGCGCCCTGCGGCGCGGCCACGGCCTGGCTGGTCAAGCTGGCCGTGGACGACGTGCTCATCCGCAAGGACGTCACGGCCCTCCAGCTGGTCACCGTGGGCATCTTCGCGCTCATGTCCCTCAAGGGCGTGTTCCGGTTCATCCAGACCTACTACATGAACTCCACCGGGTTCATGGTCATCGAGTCCCTGCGCAACGAGCTTTACGAGCGCATCGTCTATCTGCCCCTGCGGTTCTTCAACGAGACCCAGGTGGGCATGCTCATGTCGCGGATGCTCAACGACGTGGCCCTGATCCGCCAGAGCCTGCCGTCCATCGTCATGTTCGTGCGCGAGTTCTTCACCGTCCTGGGGCTCATCGGCTACGTCATCTACCTGGACCGGGAGCTGGCCTTCTGGGGGCTCATCGTCATGCCCCTGGTGGTCTGGGTCTTCCTGACCTTCAGCCGCAAGCTGCGCAAGATCGGGCGCAAGACCCAGATCAACGTCTCGGACCTGAGCGTGGTCATGCAGGAGGGCTTCTCCGGCATCCGGGTCATCAAGGCCTTCGCCTCCGAGGCCCAGGAAGTGCGCAAGTTCAAGAACGAGAACGCCAAGTTCCTGAAGAGCGCGATCAAGCAGATCCGCCTCAGCGAGCAGTCCTCCCGGGTCATGGAGATCGTCGGCGCGGTGGCCGCCGCGCTGGTGCTCTGGTACGGCGGCATGCGGGTCATCGGCGGCGGCCTGACCCCCGGCGCGCTGCTCTCCTTCCTCACCGCCCTGGCCATGCTCTATGAACCCATCAAGCGCATGAACAGCGCCAACATCGACATCCAGGCCGCCCTGGCCGGGGCCGAGCGGGTCTTCGAGATCCTGGACTCGCCGCACCTGGTGGCCGAGTCCGGCGGCGACGTGGAGCTCACCGGGCCCTTCCAGGAACTGATTTTCGAGGACCTGCGCTTCACCTATCCCGGGGGCGCGCGGCCGGCCCTGGACGGCATCAGCCTGGCGGTGCGGGCCGGGGAGCGCGTGGCCATCGTGGGCCCCAGCGGCTCGGGCAAGACCACCCTGGTGAACCTGGTGCCCCGCTTCTTCGAGCCCCAGGAGGGCCGCATCCTGCTCAACGGCCGCCCGCTCCAGGACTACACCCTGCGGAGCCTGCGCCGCTCCCTGGGCATCGTGTCCCAGGACGCCTTCCTGTTCAACGACACGGTGAGCGGCAACATCGCCTACGGCGAGAGCCGCCAGTACAGCGTTGAGGAGATCGAGGAGGCGGCCAAGGCGGCCTACGCCCACGAGTTCGTCAGCGAGCTGCCCGAGGGCTACGCGACCCTGGTGGGCGAGCGCGGGGTCAAGCTCTCCGGCGGCCAGAAGCAGCGCCTGACCATCGCCCGGGCCATCCTGAAGAATCCGCCCCTGCTCATCCTGGACGAGGCCACCAGCGCCCTGGACACCGAGAGCGAGCGCATCGTGCAGCTGGCCCTGGAAAACCTCATGCGCAACCGCACGAGCATCGTCATCGCCCACCGGCTCTCCACCGTGCTCACGGCCGACCGCATCGTGGTCATGGAGAACGGCCGGATTCTGGCCCAGGGGCGGCACAAGGACCTCCTGGAGACCTGTCCGCTCTACGCCCGGCTCTACACCATGCAATTCGCCGAAAACGCGGAGCAGGACGCCTCCGCGGCAGCCGCCCTGTAGCGCGGCGGGGTACGCCATGAGCACTCCCTTCCTCTCCGTGATCATGCCCGCGCTCAACGAGGCCGGGAACATCGACGCGGCCATCCGCGAGACCCTGGAGGGCTTCGACCGCTTCGCCATCGACGGCGAGCTCGTGGTGGTCAACGACGGCTCCACGGACGAGACCCCGCGCCTGGTGGCCGCCTGGCAGGAGCGCGACCCCCGGGTCCGGCGCCTGGACCACGAGCGGCCCATGGGCATCGGCCGGGCCTTCTGGGACGGGGTGGACGTGGCCCGGGGCGTCAACGTGGTCATGCTGCCCGGCGACAACGAGAACGACCCCGTGGAGATATTCCGCTACGTCGGGCTCATGGAGCAGGTGGACGTGGTCATCCCGTTCATCTACAACCCGGAGCTGCGCCCGGCCTTCCGCCACGCCCTCTCGCTCATCTACCGGCTCATCATCAACATCACCTTCCGGACCAACTTCAACTACACCAACGGCACCATCCTCTACCGCCGCAGCCTGCTCACCCAGCTGCCCTACCGGAGCCAGGGGTTCTTCTTCCAGACCGACATGCTCGTGCGGCTCATCAAGTCCGGCTACCTCTTCGCCGAGGTGCCCTACCGCATCAACCTGCGCGAGGGCGGGGTGTCCAAGGCCCTGAGCTTCCCCTCGCTGCGCAAGGTCATGCGGGGCTATCTCACCCTGGTGCGGGACATCTATTTCCGCAAGCAGACGCGCCTGGCCTATGCCCAGGACAGCATGACCAGCAACCGCCGGGGCTGATTCCAGGTCCCTCGCAAACGCAGCGGCCCGCTTCCGGAATGGAGGCGGGCCGCTGCGTTTCGGGCCGAGGACCTAGATGAAGTTCAGGTGCATGGGCGGGTCGCCCTGGGGCGGGGCCGGGGCCAGGCCCTGGGATTTGAGGCCCCAGAGGTACTCGTTGACCTTGTGCTGGAGGCAGAGGGAGCCGCACATGCTGCGGGCGTCGAACTTGTCCGAGGCGATGAGGTCCATGACCTCCCAGTAGCGCTCGCCCCGCCACATCTCCTTGAACGAGGTCTGGGCGATGTTGCCGATGTGGTACTTGCTGTACTTGGAGTTGAAGAGCATGCCGCAGGGCGCCACCAGGCCCGAGCCCGAGAACTGGATGATGAACGGCGGTCCGTAGCAGCGGCTGTAGCAGCGCAGGCCGCCGCTCAGGATCTTGGACCACTTGGCGCGCACGGCGTACGTTTCGGTGGACAGGGCCTCGGCCTGCTTGAGCTCGTCCACCAGCTGTTCGTACTTGGCGTAGTCCACGCCGAGGCTGTGGCTCTCGTCGTCGGAGCAGTGCTTGATGACCAAGTAGTCCACGCCCAGTTCGCGTCCCAGGCGCGCCAGGGGCAGGATCTGGTCGCGGAACTCGGGCATGAGCACCATCTGGAGGCCCAGGGTCACGGCCAGGCCGCGGGCCTTTTTCAGGGCCACGGTCTTCTTCACCGTGTCCACCACCTTGTGGAAGCACTTCTCGGCGCAGCCGTGGATCTCGGCGTAGCGCCGGGGCTCTCCGGCCGAGATGTTGAAGCGCAGGTAGGTCAGGGCGGGCAGGATCTCCTCCAGGCGGCCGTCGTCCAGGAGGTAGCCGTTGGTGCCGATGGCCATGCTCAGGCCGTTGGCGTGGCCGCGCAGCACGGCCTCCTGGAGGTGCGGGCTGCAGGTGGATTCGCCGTCGCTGACAAAGCTCACGGCCTTGACCCCGATCTCGGCCGCGTCGTCCAGGAAGCGGTAGATCACGTCGCGGGTCATGTTCAGCTCGTCGTTGGCCTGGAGCTGGCCGTAGCAGTAGGTGCAGCGGTAGGTGCACTTGCGGGTCAGGGCGCAGTCCACGGTGATCGGGGCGATGCGTTCGCCGTTCAGCCAGGCCTGTACGCGGTCGTGGTGCCAGGCGAGCTTGTGGCCGTCCAGGATGAGAGAGGAGGGAGCGGTGTTGTCCACGGGAACTTCCTTGCTTGAATGATCTCGGACCGGTCGGCGTTGGCAGAACGGCACGGCCGACTGGCGAGAAGACGATAGCCTACGGGTGTCCGCTTGGCAAAGATATCCTTTGGCGTGGGGCCGGGGGCCGGACGCTAGCGGAGCACGAAAAAAGTGGAGATGACCGGCCCGAGGCGGAGAGGGCGGCTTTCTTCTGCCGTCAGCCCGGCGGAGGCGATGATCTCCAGGGTTTCCTGCCAGGGACGGATGTATTCGCCCCGGTCGTGTTCAATGAGCCAGCGGCCTAGGGCGTTATCCTGCTCACGCTGGTTGTCCAAGAGCAAAACGCGGCCATCCGTCAACGCGGCGGCTGTCTGGAGCAAACGGACGGCCTCGGGAGGCGGGAGGTGGTGGAGGATGTCCACGAGTAGTACAAGGTCGAAGCGGCGGCCTTCGTTCCGCAGTTCGGTGACATTGCCGATGCGAAACTGCTTTTGCGGAGAACCGTGAACCTTTCTGGCGTGGCGGATGTAGCGCTCGTCGAAATCCAGGCCCAGGTATGGACCGTTGTTGAGGCGCGAATATTGGCCGATCCCGCACCCCACGTCCAGGACGCTCGCGTCGTTGCGGAAGCATGGCAGGGAGCGGATCGCTTGGAAGCGGGTGTGGTAGAGGCCCATGGTGAGATCCTGAAGCCAGCGCACTGTGGACCAGGCCAACGGGATGTCGAGCAGCTTGAGGGGACCATTGCTTATATCATGCTCTCGGCGCTGCGGGGGCATCCTGGCAGATATCCCGCACGGCCTGGGCGATGTGCCCGGCTCCGGGATAGTACGCCTCCTCCAGCACGGGGCTGGCGGGCGTGGGCAGGTCCGGGAAGCTGACCCGCCGCAGGGGCGCCCGGAGCAGGCCGGGATCGGCCTCGGCCAGGCGGCAGGCG
>CAYLNA010000024.1:14098-17184 GCA_964384665.1 uncultured Desulfovibrionaceae bacterium
CCGCCGCAGGGGCGCCCGGAGCAGGCCGGGATCGGCCTCGGCCAGGCGGCAGGCGATCTCCGCACCAAAGCCCGCGGTGCGGCAGGCCACGTCGCAGATCACCAGCCGCCGGGTGCGGGCCACGGATTCCAGGATGGTCTTCATGTCCAGGGGCGCGATGGTCCGCGGGTCCACGACCTCGGCCTCGATGCCCTCGGCGGTCAGGTCCGCGGCGGCCTGCATGGCCTGGGGCAGCATGTGCGACACGGCCACGATGGTCACGTCCCGGCCCGGGCGGCGCACCACGGCCTGGCCCAGGGGCAGGGCGTAGGGCTCCTCGGGCACCGGGCCCACGCTGTTGTAGAGCCAGCGGTGCTCGAACACGAGCACGGGGTTGGGGTCCTGGTGCGCGGCCCAGAGCAGGCCCTTGGCGTCGTGGGGCGTGGCGGGCATGGCGATCTTGAGCCCGGGCACGGACAGGAACAGGGAGTGCAGGCCCTGGGAGTGCTGGGCCGCCGAGCCCCAGCCCCGGCCGATGATGGCCCGCACGGTGAGCGGGATGGAGACCGCGCCGCCGCCCATGAAATGCCACTTGGCCGCGTGGTTCACCAGCTGGTCCATGCACATGGGCAAAAAGTCCGTGCGCATATGCACCATGACCGGATGCATGCCCGCCGCGGCCGCGGCGATGGCCACGCCGGTGAGGCCGTTCTCGGCGATGGGCATGTCCATGACCCGCTCGCCGAAGCGCTCGACCAGGCCCTTGGTGGAGCCGAAGACCCCGCCCGCGTCGTCCACGCCCTCGCCGATGAGAAAGGCTTCGGGGTCCGTGGCCAGGATCTGTTCCTGGGCCTCGCGCAGGGCCTGCATGTAGTTCAGGCAGCGGTGCCCGCTCTGGGTGAAACGGGAGCTGTCCTCGGCGGTGAGGCAGACGGCGGTCCAGGGCATCAGCAGCCTCCCTGGCGGAACAGCATTTGTCCGGGCTGGTCCAGGGACGGGAACGCGGCGGCGCGGGCCTGTTCCAGGGCCGCGTCCAGGCGGGCGTCGGTCTCGCCCACGAGATGTTCGTATGCGGCCCGGTCCAGGCCCTCGGCCTCCATCCGGCGCAGCAGGCGCTCCAGGGGGCAGCGGGGCTTCCACTCCTCCAGCTCGGCCTGCGGGCGGGCGCCCTTTTCCCAGTCTTCCTCAGGTCCCACGTGGCCCTTCCAGCGGTAGGTCACGGCCTCCAGAAAGGCCGGTCCCCGGCCCTGGCGCAGTTGCTCCACGGCCCGGCCCGCGGCCAGGTACACGGCCTCCACGTCGTTGCCGTCCAGGCGTTCGGCGCTCATGCCGTGGGCTGCGGCCAGCCGGGAGATGTCCCCGGAGGGCTGGCGGTTCCTGAGCGGCGAGGCCGTGGCGTAGCCGTTGTTCTCGCAGACGAAGAGCACGGGGAGCTGCTTGAGCACCGCGAAATTGAGGCTCTCGTGGAAGGTCCCTTCCTCGCTGGCCCCGTCGCCGAAGAAGACCACGGAGACGCGGCCGTCCCGGCGCAGTTTCGAGGCCAGGGCCGTGCCCACGCCGTGGGGGATGCCTCCGCCCACGATGGCCGAGGTGCCCAGGATGCCCAGGGCCGGGAAGGAGGAGTGCATGGACCCGCCCATGCCGCGGCAGCAGCCCGCGGCCCGGCCGTAGAATTCGGCATAGAGGGGCATGGGGTCCGCGCCCTTGGCCAGGCAGTGGCCGTGGTTGCGGTGGGTGGAGAAGAGGTAGTCCTCGGGCCGCAGATGGGCGCAGACGCCCGCGGCCACGGCCTCCTGGCCGATGTACAGGTGCACCGGGGTCTTCATGTCCTGGCGGCCATAGACCTCCACGATCTTTTCCTCGAAGCGCCGGAGCAGGACCATGGTCCGCAGCAGGTCGTGCAGGGGGATGGAGCGGTTCATGGCGGGCCTAGATGAAGTTCACGTGGGCCGGGGGATTCCGCAGTTCCCAGAGGAAGCGGTTCACCGGGTCCATGCGGCAGTTGACGCGGCAGGAGGCCGGGTCCAGCTCGTTCTCGACCCAGGCCAGGGAGGCCCTGCGGCGCTCGCCCTCCCAGATCTCCTGGAAGGTCTGCTCGTTGATGTTGCCGTAGGCGAAGCGCTCGTCGCCCAGGTACACGCTGCAGCCCCAGACCCCGCCGCCCGCGTCGATGTAGGACCAGAACGGCAGGCCCAGGCAGCGGCGGTAGCCCTTGTCGCCCCGGTCCCAGACCTGCATGGCGTTGTGCCGGAAGATCACCGAGAAGCTCCCGGTGTTGCAGCAGGCCAGCTCCTCGGCCAGGGCGGCGTAGTCGCCGTAGCGGATGCCGTCGTAGGCCTTGGTGATGCTCTGGGGATGCTGGGAGTAGGGCTTGACCACCAGGTAGTCCAGGCCGATGTCCCGGGCCAGGCGGGCCAGGGCGGGCACCTCTTTCTCGTTGTCGGGCAGGAGCAGGATCTGCATGCCCAGGGTGCAGTCCGCGCCTTGGCTGCGGCGGATCTCCACGGCCTTGGACAGGTTGTCCACCGCGGTCTGGAAGTCCTGGGCCTGGGTGCCGTGGATCTTGGCGTAGGTCTCCGGGGTCCCGGCGTTGAAGCTGACCTTGATCCAGGAGGTGGCTCCCAGGATGCGCTCGGCGATGGCCGGCTTGAACAGCACCCCGTTGGTGGTGAAGGCCACGTCCACGCCGCTTTGCTTGGCGTGCAGGGTGATCTCGGCCATGTCCTTGTGCAGGAAGGGCTCGCCCTCGCCCGCGAACATGGCGCTCTTGAGCCCCAGGCGGCCCAGCTCGGCGAGCCGCTCCTTGAGCAGGGCCGTGTCCAGGCGGCGGGGCTTGTAGCCCATGAAGTCCAGGCCGCAGAAGCTGCAGCGGTGGTTGCAGGAGCCCACCGGGCTGATCTCAATGTAGATGGGATAGACCAACTCCCCGGCGCGCCAGGCCGCCAGGCGCTCGGGGTGGTGGTTCAGCTTGTGGCTGTCGATGCCGTACTTGTCGCTCATGGATGCCTCTGCGCGGCGCAACGCGGATCGAAGAGGTCCACCAGGTGGTGGAGCAGGGCCGCGTGCCCGGATTCGGCCATGCCGTATGTCTCGGCCGGGATGTAGAA
>CAYLNA010000025.1:0-16913 GCA_964384665.1 uncultured Desulfovibrionaceae bacterium
CGACAAGCTGCGGGCCATCATCCGCGAGGTCATCGCCAACGGCGGCACCCTGAACGACACCTCCGACCAGATTCTGGCCATTGCCCACGACTTGCGCGGCGGAACCGCCGAGGCCGCGCGCAAGACGGGGCTTGTCTCGTCGGCCGCGCAAAACTTGAACGACCGTTTTTCCACCGTCGCCGCCGCCATGGAAGAAGCCACCCAAAACACCAACATGGTGGCCACGGCGGCCGAGGAAATGGCCGCAACCATCACGGAAATAGCCTCCAACACGGAAAAAGCCCGCAGCATCGCCAGTCAGGCCGTGGTCGAGGCCACCACCGCGACCCAGACCATGGGGCAGCTGGGCGAGGTTGCTCGGGACATCGGCAAGGTCACGGCCATCATCACCGAAATCTCGGAGCAGACCAACCTGCTGGCCCTGAACGCGACCATCGAGGCGGCCCGGGCCGGCGAAGCGGGACGCGGTTTTGCCGTGGTGGCCAACGAAATCAAGGAGCTGGCCCGTCAAACGGCCACGGCCACGGAAGAAATCAAGCAGCGCATCACCGACATCCAGAGCACGTCGCAGTCCACGGGCGGCCAGATCCAGACCATTTCCCATGTCATCGCCGACATCAACGACATCATCGCCACCGTGGCCACGGCCATCGAGGAGCAATCGGCGGCCACGCGGGAAATCGCCAGCGCCGTGGCCCAGGCCTCGCAGGGCTTGCAGGAGGTCAACGTCAACGTGGCCCAAAGTTCCTCGCTTTTGGGCGACATTTCGGGTGAAATCGCCGACGTCAACACCGCCGTCGAAGGCGCCCGGACCAACACCGCCGCCGTGGACCAAAAAGCGGTGGAACTGCGCGACCTGGCGACCAGCCTCTTCACCCTGCTTGGCCGCTTCCGCACCTGACCAGCCCCGCCAAATGACAAAAACGGAATCCACGTCCGTGGATTCCGTTTTTGTCGCCCGCCATGTCCTTCACGCCACGATCACTCTCCGGCGCGAGGCTCCACCCGGTCCCGATACGCGATGCCGATACTCTCCAAGCCAACCCGCAGGTCCTCGTAAGCCGCCAGAAGCAAGCGCTCCCGCTCCGCCTCCTCGCCGCCGGTCACGGTCAGGGTGATGTCCAGGTTCGAATTCTCGCCCACGGTCGTGGCCAGGGATTTGATGTAGACGCGCGGATGGTCCGGCGTCACGCGGCTCAAAACGGGCTCCAGGATGGACTCGTCGTTGCACCGCACGGTCAAGGCCCGACTGTTGGAGCCGCCCGGACCGAAGGCGTCGTCCAGAAAATCCTGCAGGGAATGGGTGATAATGCCTTTCAACTCCGAGGGCACGCCGGGCAGACTGATGATATTCGTCCGGCCGACGCGGGTCAGCACGCCCGGAGCCGTGCCGCCTGGATTGAAAAGCGGAATGCCGCCCTCGGGCAGCCAAGCCATTTTCTCCCGCGCCGGATTGAGCCCGCCCTCGGCCATGACGCCCTGCTCGAAGAACCAATCGTACTGGTCCTTGACCATCTTCAGGGCCACGGGGTCGAGCCACAGGGACAAGCCCGCGCCCTGGGCCACGGCGGCCAAGGTCAGATCGTCGGCCGTGGGCCCCAGCCCGCCGGAAGTAAAGAGCACGTCCACGCCCCGGTCCAAGGCCGCGCGAACGGCCCCGGCGATTTCGTCCGGGATGTCGCGCACGACCGTGGCCCGCGCCACGAATCCACCCCGGCTGTTGACCAACCGACAGAGCCAGTTGGTGTTGGTGTCCTTGATATCTCCGACCAGAATCTCGTTGCCAATAATCAGAATTTCCACGGTCGTTGTCATGATCGCCCCTCCTGGGGTGGATCTAGCGCAAAAAGGCCAGGGGCGACAATCCCGCATTTGTTCTTGGCGCGGTCCTGATGTATGCTTTTACCGACTCAGACCATCCAGACCAGCGAGGCCCCCATGACCCAACTCCCGCGCATCGCCTTCCTGCTCAACGGCCAGGAAATCCGGACCACGGTCCATCCCGGCCAGACCGCCCTGGATCTTTTGCGAAACCTGGGCCGCACCGGTGTCAAGGAAGGCTGCAACGAGGGCGACTGCGGCGCCTGCACCGTGCTCATCGGCGAAATCCGGAATGGCCAAATGCATCACGAGGCGGTCAATGCCTGCCTGACGCCCGCGCCCCGTCTGCACGGCCGCCACGTCCTGACCATCGAGGGACTGGGTGACGCGGACAATCTCCACCCCATCCAGCAGGCCATGCTCGACGCCCACGCCGTGCAGTGCGGCTTCTGCACGCCCGGCCAGATCATGTCCCTGCTCGGGCTTTTCGCGGCCACGCCCAAGTCCTCGGACGAGGACATCGCCAGCGCCCTGGAAGGCAATCTCTGCCGCTGCACCGGCTACACGGCCATCCGGGACGCGGCGCGTCACCTTCGCCAAGCCGGGCTCGACCTGGAGCACATCCTGCCGGACTGCTGCCGGGACGCGGCCCAGCGTCTGACCACCCTGCCGCCCCTGGCCTGGGAAGACGCCCCGGCCGAGGCCGGCGCGCCGATTCAGCGCTACCACCGACCCCAAAGCCTGGACGAATTCTCCGCCCTGCTGACCGAACTGGACGGAAGCGTCCGCGTCCTGGCCGGGGGCACGGACATCCAGGTCGAGGCCAACCTCAAGCACGTCCACGCCCGGCATCTGCTCGATCTCGACGCCCTGAGCGAACTGCGCTTCGTCCGCGAAGAGGACGGCCTGATCCGCATCGGAGCCATGACCACCCTGGACGACATTCTGCGTTCGGATCTGGTCCGCGCCCGCCTGCCCCTGCTGGCCAGGGCCGTGTCCCAGATGGCTTCGACCCAGGTCCGCAACCGGGCCACACTGGCCGGAAACGTGGCCACGGCCTCGCCCATCGGCGACGGATCCACGGCTCTGCTGGCTCTGAACGCCGTGCTCGTTCTGCGTGGCCCGGACGGCGAGCGCCGCCTGCCCCTGGACCACTTCTTTCTGGGCTACCGCAGCACGGCCCTGGGACCACGGGAAATCATCACGGCCCTGGACGTCCCGCCCCAGACCGGCCCCTGGGATTGGCGCAAGTCCGCCCGGCGCGGAGCCGTGGATATCGCCGCCGTCAGCTCGGCCCTGTGCGCCGAGGCGGGCGCCCGAAAGGCGCGCCTGGCCTGCGCCGGAGTCGCGGCCACGCCGGTGCTCCTGCGCCAGACCATGGCCCTGCTCCACGCCCACGAGCTGACGCCGGATCTGATCCGCGAAGCCGAGCTTCTGGCGGCTGCGGAAGTCACGCCCATCTCGGACGTGCGCGGCGGCGCGGAGTACCGCCGCCTGCTGGTCCGCAACCATGTCGCCCACCACCTGGCCGTGCTCGGCGGGCAGACTCCGCGCGAACTGATTCCGCTCCGACCACGACCCACGGGAGGCGCGTCATGAGCACCAACCCCAATCTCCTGCACGTCACCGGCGCGTCCCGGTTCATCGGCGACGAGCCCGCGCCAAAGCGCCTGCTCCAGGTCAAGGTCCTGACCAGTCCCCATGCCCACGCCCGGATCAACGCCATCCGGACCGAGGCGGCCGCCGCCCTGCCCGGCGTGGCCGCGGTGCTAACCTGGGCCGACATTCCCGGTCTGAACCGCATCGGCCACATCCGCCACGACGAGCCCCTGCTGCCCGGCAAGATCGTGTCCTATGTCGGCCAGCCCGTGGCCGTGGTCGCGGCTGAAACCGAAGCCATGGCCCGATTGGCCCTGGGGCTGATCGGGATCGACTATGAACCTCTGCCCGCCGTGCTCGGCGCGGCCCAGGCCGTGGCCCGGCAGCAGTTCTTCGCTCCGGCCAAGACCATTGTCCGGGGTGATGTCCGGGCTGCCCTGGCGGCCAGTCCCCATGTTCTGGAGGGAGAGGTCCGCAGCGGCGGGCAGGAACATTTTTATCTCGAAACCCAGATCTGCCGGGCCATTCCGGGTGAAGGCCGGACCATGACCCTGTTTTCGGCCACCCAAAGCACGGCCGAGGTCCAGGAAATCGCGGCCCGCGTTCTGGGCCAGCCCAGCCACGACATCACCGTGGACGTGCCCCGGCTGGGCGGGGCCTTTGGCGGCAAGGAACGCGGAGCGACCATTTGGGCCTGCCTGGCCGCCCTGGCCTGCCGGGTAACTAGCCGGCCCGCGGAGCTGCGTCTGGACCGGACCGAGGACATGGCCTGGACCGGCAAGCGCCACCCCTTCGCCGGGCGCTATCGGATCGGCTTCGACGACACGGGCCGCATCCTGGCCTACGAGCTGACCCTCATCGCCGACGGCGGAGCCTTTCTGGATCTGTCCCTGCCCATCCTGGAGCGGGCCATGCTCCATGCCGACAACGCCTATTTCCTGCCCGCGGCTCACATCACCGGACTGGTCTGCCGCACGAACACCCCGCCCAACACCGCCTTTCGCGGCTTTGGCGCGCCCCAGGGCATCTTCGTCATGGAAAACGCCGTGGAGCGCATTGCCCGCCATCTCGCCCAGGACCCCGTCGAAATCCGGCGACGCAACTGTTACCGCGAAGGACAACCCACGCCCTATGGCCAGCCCGTGCTGGACGCCCACGGCGCGGAACTCCTGGACCGTCTGGAGGCGTCGGCGGACCGCGCCCGGTTGCGGCGCGAGGTGGACGCCTTCAACGCCGCCCACCCCACCCTGCGGCGCGGCCTGGGCGTGGTCCCGGTCAAGTTTGGCATTTCCTTCACCACGACCTTCCTGAACCAGGGCTCGGCCCTGATCTGGATTCTGCGCGATGGGTCCGTTTCCCTGTCCCACGGCGGGGTGGAGATGGGCCAGGCCGTGAACACCAAGGTCGCCCTCATCGTGGCCGAGGAGCTGGGCGTGTCCCTGGAGCGCGTCCGCGTCGAGACGGCCAACACCAGCCGCATCGCCAACGCCTCGCCCACGGCCGCGTCCACGGGTTCGGATCTGAACGGCTTGGCCGCCCAGGACGCGGCCCGAATCCTTGTCGCCCGGCTGCGGCCCGTGGCGGCTCGGCTTCTGCGCGAGGCGGGCAGTCCCGACATCCGCCCGGAATTTGTTGTCTTCGCCCAGGATCGGGCTCATGACCTGCGCCATCCCGAACACACTGCGCCCTTCGCGGCCGTGGCGGCGGCGGCCCACTCCGAGCGGGTCGACCTCGGGGCCCACGGTTTCGCCGCGCCCGAGGGCATCTTCCACGACCCCGTGGCCGGGCAAGGGCATCCGTTCCTGTATTTCGTCCAGGGCTGCGCCCTGGTCCTGGCCGAAGTGGATCTGGTCTCCGGCCAGTCCCGCCTGGTCGAGACGCACATCGTCCACGAAAGCGGCCGTTCCCTGCACCCGGGCATCGACCGGGGCCAGATCATGGGCGCGTTCTTCCAAGGCATGGGCTGGGTGACCATGGAAGAGGTGGTCCACGACGAAAGCGGCCGCTGCCTGACCGTGACGCCCTCGACCTACAAAATTCCGGGCTTTCGCGACCTGCCCGAGACAATGCATATCGAACTGGTCGAACGGACCTGCGCGGCTGCCAGCGTCAGGGGAAGCAAAGCCGTGGGCGAACCACCCCTCATCTACGGCGAGGCGGCTTATTTCGCCATCCGCGACGCCCTTGAAACCGCGACCGGGCATGCCGTGGACCTGCCCTGCCCAGCCGCGCCCGAAGCCGTGCTCATGGCCTTGGAACGGACGCGACGCACGGAGGACCCGGGCCGTGACTGACGGCGAGGCGATGGACTTTTCCGCCAACCGTGCTATTTCTCGAAACGAAATCGGAACATCCCATGGAGGTGCGTATGGATCCCATTCTGCGGAAACGACTGGATGATTTTTTCGACGTGGGCTTCGGCAAGACCACGGGCATCGACACGGCCCTGGAAATCACCAAGATCTACGCCGGTTCGGCTGCGGCCGACCCGGACAAGATCCCGGAACTCTTTCTGCAGCTGGTGCAGCTCTTCGAACCGCGCCTGCACGAGGAGAAATGAGACGGTTTGACACCCGGCGGGAACTCGGCCATGGAGCCGGTTTTTTACTTCATGAAATGGTGACGGCATGAGTTTCTGCGTCAAGGACATTCTGCGCATGCAGGTCGCGCCGGCCCTGGGCTGCACCGAACCGGCGGCCGTGGCCCTGGCCGCCGCGACCGCGGCGAAACTTCTCCCATCGCGACCCCAGCGGATTGATGTCTGGGTCGATCCCAACATCTACAAAAACGGCCTGGCCGTGATCATCCCCGGCACGGGCGGACTGAGCGGCCTGGACCTGGCCGCCGCCCTGGGCGTGTTCGGCGGCGATCCGACCCTGGGCCTGGAAGTCCTGGAGCCCCTGGATGACGCGGCCGTGCTCGAAGCACGTAATTTTGTCCGCGACGGCAAGGTCGAAATCCACCTGCTGGAGGATCATCGCGGCCTGTTCATCCGGGCCACTGTCTCCGATGGCGCGCATGTGGTCGAAGCCGTCATCCGGGACATGCACGACAACGTGGCCGGCCTGCGCCTGGACGGCGTCGACCTCGCCGCCAGTCCAAGCGCCAAGCCGGGCCCGGCCTCGAACCTGCCCCGCCTGGAGGAATGGCTCAAGACTCTGTCCCTGGATGACCTGCTCCGCCTCCTGGACGACCTCGACGCCGAAGACCGCGATTTTTTGATGGAAGGCGTGCGCACCAATGTCCGGCTGGCCGAATACGGACTCAAACACGGTTCGGGGCTGGGCGTCGGCAAGACCCTGGACCGCCTGGTCCGCCAAAAACTGATCTGCCGAGACATGATTCTAGCCGCGCGCATCCTGACCTCGGCCGCCGCCGACGCGCGCATGGGCGGGGTCAAACTGCCGGCCATGAGTTCGGCCGGCAGCGGCAACCACGGTCTGACCGCCATTCTGCCCATCTGGGCCATCCGTGAATTTATCAGTTGCGACGAGCGCACCGTGCTCGACGCCATCGCCCTCAGCCACCTGATCACGGCCTACGTCAAAGCCCACACCGGCCGCCTCTCGGCCATCTGCGGCTGCTCCGTGGCCGCCGGGGCCGGGGCCAGCGCCGGCGTGACCTATCTCTTGGGCGGCGGCGCGGCGCACATCGCCGGGGCCATCAAAAACATCACCGAGGACTTGGCCGGGATCATCTGCGACGGAGCCAAGGCCGGATGCGCCCTGAAACTGGCCACGGCCGCCGGCGCGGCCGCACAGGCGGCCCTTTTTTCCCTGCAGGGCGTCAATGTCATGGCCACGGACGGAATCATCGCTCACTCGCCCGAGCAGACCATGCAAAACATCGGCGCCCTGAGCACCGAAGGCATGATCGAAACCGACCGAACCATCCTCAAGATCATGCTCGCCAAGCGATTTTCCGGCTTCTAAAGCCACAATCCCAAGGAGAACACACCAATGAATATATGCATTGTCGGAACGGGCTATGTCGGCCTGGTATCCGCCGCCTGCTTCGCGGAAATGGGCAACACCGTGGCCTGCGTGGACATCAACCCCGACGTGGTCGCCCGTCTGAAAAAGGGCGAGGTCCACATCTACGAACCCGGATTGGACGTCATGGTCCGCCGCAACACCCAGGAAGGCCGCCTGACCTTCACCACGGACCTGGCCGAGGGCATGCAGGACAGCCTCTTCGTTTTCTGCTGCGTGGGCACGCCCGAGGGCGAGGACGGCGCTGCCGACCTGCGCTACGTGAAGCAAGTGGCCGCCAGCGTGGGCCGGATCATGACCGGCTATACCATCTTCGTGGACAAATCGACGGTGCCCGTGGGCACGGCCGACATGGTGCGGGGCATCATCCAGACCGAGCTAGAGCAACGCGGACTCCGGGTGGAGTTCGAC
This sequence comes from uncultured Desulfovibrionaceae bacterium, assembly GCA_964384665.1. Lineage (GTDB taxonomy): Bacteria > Desulfobacterota > Desulfovibrionia > Desulfovibrionales > Desulfomicrobiaceae > Desulfomicrobium. Next base: position 7,824 of record CAYLNA010000025.1, read on the forward strand.
GTGGTTTCCAATCCTGAATTTTTGAAGGAAGGCGACGCCATCAACGACTTCATGAAGCCGGACCGGGTCGTGGTCGGCACGGACAACGTGCGCACGGCCGAGCTGCTGCGCACGCTCTACGCGCCCTATGCCCGCAGCCGGGAAAAAATGATCGTCATGGGCGTGCGCAGCGCCGAAATGACCAAGTACGCCGCCAACTGCATGCTGGCGACCAAGATTTCCTTCATCAACGAGGTCGCCAATATCTGCGAACGGGTCGGAGCCGACGTGCGCGACGTGCGCCACGGCATCGGCGCGGACCACCGCATCGGCTACCAGTTCATCTACCCCGGCGTGGGCTACGGCGGTTCCTGCTTTCCCAAGGACGTGAAAGCCCTGATTGGCACGGCCAAGGGCGCGGGCTACGAGCCACAGCTGCTGTCCGCCGTGGACGAGGTCAACGACCGCCAGAAAACCGCCATCGCGCGCAAAATCGAGAGCTATTTCGCGGACCAAGGCGGAGTCGCCGGCAAGACCCTGGCCCTGTGGGGCCTGGCCTTCAAGGCCAACACCGACGACATGCGCGAGGCCCCGTCCCTGGAACTGATCCGGCATCTGACGGCCCTGGGCATGCGCGTCCTGGCCTTCGACCCGGTGGCCGGAGCCAACGCCCGGCGCATCCTGGTCGACAACCCGCTGGTGGAAATCCGCGACGACCAGTACGCCGTCATCGACGGAGCCAACGCCCTGGCCGTGGTCACGGAATGGAATCAGTTCCGCAACCCGGATTTCGCCAGGATCAAAAAGGGGCTGAGCGCGCCCATCCTTTTCGACGGCCGCAACCTCTACGCCCCAAGCCTGATGGCGACCGAGGGTTTCGCCTACTTCTGCGTCGGCCGCTAGATTCTGTCTGCCCCTTCAAACGTCAAAGCCCCGGAAATCCGGGGCTTTGACGTTTGAAAAAGTGAAATGTCGCGGCTGCCGCGCACAATGGCGATCAGAAGGGCAAGAAAGGGGGTGCAGGGGACCTGTCCCCTGCCCGCCGGAGGCATTCCCGCCGGCTCGAAATTATGCGTCGGCCGAGGAGCGGGCCAGCAGGCGCAGATACAGGTCGCCGCGCCAAGGGCCCAGGTGACGCCCCAGGCCCTTGAGGCGAATGGGCCGGCCAACCACGAAATCCGCCGGCAGAACGACCTCGATGGTGCGCGGTTCGGGCCGGAAGCGGTGCTTGATCTGAACGCGCAGGGTCGTGCCGGGAATCAGGTTGCGGGCCGGCATGTGCACGGTCTGGTGATCGTCGAGCTGGCGGGCGGCCCAGTTCTTGATCGCGCCGACAATCCCCGCGCCCACGTCCAGGCCAGCGGATCGCTCGCCCCACTTCACGCCGACTTCCCTGGTTGGAGGCTCTTCCCGTGGCGTGGAGCCGGGATCGACCCCGCGCTTAAGCTTGCTGAAAATATCCTCGAAGACCTGCTTGGCGAAAGGATCGCTCAGGATGTCCTTGAGGACCTCTTCCTGGCGAGTGTAGAACGCGCTTTGCGCGCGGCCGCCGCCGCTTTTGACCTTGGCCTCTTCCTCCTGCCGTATGGTCTCGGCGCTGTAGGTGCGCTTTCCCGAAACGTCGCGGGATGATTCCCGATGTTTCTTCAGGATGACGTAGGCTTCGTTGAGACGGGTAAAACGGGCCGCAGCCCGGGCGTCGCCCGGATTGAGGTCGGGATGATACTTGAAGGCCAGCTTACGGTAACTGGCCTTGATCTCGTCCAAGGTGGCGCCGGATGACAGCTCCAGCAGGGAATAGCATTCGGACAGGCGCATCGGATTATTCCGTCAGGTCGCCAATGCGCAGGGCATTGGCTTCGTCCGGGCGCCCCTGCTTGGCCAGGGCGTTCTCCACCAGATAGGCCACGCCCTGGCGGGCGAATTCGGCGTGCCCGCTCTCGGAACGGATTCCCGGGCAATAGTCCTGGGCCAACTCCCAACTGACCTCGTCCACCAGGTTGCCCCGAAAGAACGGCCAGGCCCGGCACACATCCGGCTTGGCGGGGTGCACTGTGCAGGCTTTTTCGGGATCAAAAAAAATACAAAACCCGTCCTCACGGCTGCGCAGGACCAGCTTCGCGCCTTGCGGCTGGGTGTAGGCGGCGCAGAATTCATCCACGGACAGGCCCAGGTGCGCGGCCAGACGCTCGCGCTCCGACGCGGAGGCGACGATGCCCCCCTGGCCTTGGCAGCAATGGCCGCACATTTTGCAATCAAATACAGAATCAATCATGAGTATCCTCGCGTGTCGGGCGACTTGAAGCACAAGCCCCTTTCTTTGGCAAGGCCCTTGTCCTTGGGCAAAAACACGGCCCCGAGGCGGATTCGGTCGCCCCCCAACGCGGCGCGCCAGCCCGCGACACGTCGCTTTCCGCCGGTCCCCGCCCGAAATCCCAATATCGCGGCTTGTCATTTAGCATCCAAGCGGATAAGAACTCCTGTCTTTCACAAAAACTCCCGTAAACAGAGAAGGTATCCGTTTTATATGGCCAAGGAAGAGTCAATTGAAGTCGAAGGTGTTGTCGAGGAAGCCATGCCCAATGCCATGTTTCTGGTTCGTCTGGAAAATGGCCATCAAGTCCTGGGACATATTTCTGGCAAGATGCGTAAGTTCTACATCCGCATTCTTCCCGGCGACCGGGTCAAGGTGGAATTGTCCCCCTACGACCTGACCCGGGGTCGAATCACCTACCGCTTCAAGTAAAATCCCCAGTTGCTGTCTTCGAAACGGCGTGCGTTCCGGCGCATGCCGATTTTTATTCCCGTCGGAACCGGGCGACGCCTTGTCAATCCCGGTCTCCTGCCATAACCCCATCGGCATGCCGGAAATCGATCTGCACACCCATTCCACCGCGTCCGACGGCACCCTCGCGCCCGCCGAACTGGCGACCCAGGCCGTGGCCATGAACCTCCGGGCCATCGCCCTGACCGACCACGACACGGTCCAGGGACTGCCCGAGGCCTGCGCGGTCGGGCGCGAATTGGGCCTGGAAGTCATTGGCGGCTGCGAACTGAGCGTCAATTTCTCCAAGGGCAGCATGCACATCCTGGGGCTCTGGCTCCCCCTGCATCCGACCCGACTCCAAACCAGTCTGGACAAGCTGACCCTGCTGCGCAAGGCCCGCAACGAAATCATCATCCGCAACTTGAACAGCCATGGCGTGCCCATCACCTATGACGAGCTGGAAAGCGTGGCGGCTGGCGGAACCATTGGCCGTCCGCACATCGCCCAACTCCTGGTGAGCAAGGGGCGGGCTCTCGACATGCGGGACGCCTTCGCCAACTGGCTGCGGCCGGGAACCAAGGGCTACGCGCCCAAGGAAAAGCTCGATCCGCGCGAGGCCATCGACCTGCTGAAGGCCGAAGGGGCCACGGTCATTCTGGCCCACCCCTGCACCCTGCACCTGAACGAAGGGGAATTGGAAACGGTCTTGCGGGAACTCAAGGACTGGGGTCTGGACGGCATGGAGGTCTTTTATTCCATGCACACCCAGGTGCAGACCAATGTTTATGCCGAACTGTGCCGCCGTCTCGACCTGCTGGAAAGCGCGGGCTCGGATTTCCACGGGGCCAACAAGCCCAACATCGCCCTCGGTCGGGGCAAGGGCGGGCTGCGCCCCTCCTACCGACTGGTGGAACGGATGAAGGAACGGCGCGCCGCCCAAGGGTTGGCCGAGCCCATCTGCTCGTGAGTCGCGAACACTCCATGCCGCCCGTGCTCCCCGAACTGCTGGTCCCCGCCGCCGATCCGGACAAACTCCACACGGCCCTGCTCTACGGGGCCAACGCGGTCTATCTGGGCGGCGAGAGCTTGAATCTGCGGGCCAAGGCCGGCGGATTTTCCTTTCCCGCACTGCGCCAGGCCGTGGCCACGGCCCACGCCCACCAGGCCAAGGTCTATTTCACCCTGAATCTCCTGGCCTGGGAAGAACAGCTGGCCGAGGTCGCTCGCTACCTGGACGAATTGGCCGACTCCGGCGTGGACGGCGTCATCATCGCCGACCCCGGCGTCGTGGCCATGGCCGCGCGACGCATTCCCCACATTCCCATCCATCTTTCGACCCAGGCCAATACCTCCAATTCGGTCGCAGCCGCGTTCTGGCGGGATCAGGGCGTGACCCGCGTCAACCTGGCTCGCGAACTGGGAGCCGCGCGCGTCCGATCCGTGCTCCGTAACGTCCGCGATCTGGAGGTCGAAGTCTTCGTGCATGGCGCGATGTGCATGGCCATCTCCGGACGATGCCTGCTCTCGGCCCACGTCAACGCCCGCTCGGCCAACCAGGGCCAATGCACCCACCCCTGCCGCTTTGACTACAAAATCACCGGCGTCCGCCTGGAAGAACGGCTGCGGCCCGGCCGCGACATGTGGGAAGTGGTGGAAGAGGACGGCCACACCCAGATCATGGGGGCCGAGGATCTGTGCCTGATCAAGTATTTGCGCTGGTTTCAACGCGTCGGCGCGCACAGCCTGAAAATCGAGGGTCGCATGAAGACCACGTCCTACCTGGCCCAGGTCACGGACATCTACCGCACGGCCCTGAATGATCTGACGACCAACTCTTTCCGCCCCGCCCTGTACCTGGACGAACTGCGCCAAACCGCGACCCGTCCTTTGTCCACGGGCTTTTTCACGCCCATCCGCCGCATCCTGGCCGCGCCCCTGCCGCGCGAAAAGCGCAAAAACATCGTCGCCCGGCTCGTGGATGAAGTCCGCCCCAGCGTTTGGAGCATGGACGTCAAGCACCGCTTCCAGGACAGCGACGCACTGGAAATCCTGGCCCCCGGCCTGCGTCGTCCAGTCCTCACGGGGGGATCGTACGGCGTGGAAAAAGATGACGGCGGCCGCGTGCGCGACGTGCACAGCGGACTGCGCCTGACGCTCCGCTGCGACCACCCCGACCTGCGGCCGGGACTTTTCCTGCGCGCCGGAACCCCCTCGAACGAATAAGGGAGGCCAGCGCCTCCCTCGTTTCCATTCCCTGGGTTTTCCCCGTTTATTCATCTCTTTTCTGGGATTTGAGTTCCGTGACGATGGCGTTGAGGTCCGCGATCTGCGCCGCCAAGCCAGAAATGGATGCGGCCACGTCGCGCACGCCCTGGGATGTTTCCTGGGTGATGCGGTTGATGTCGTCGATGGCCTGGTTGATTTCCTCGGACGCGGCGGACTGCTCCTCGGCCGCCGTGGCGATGCTTCTGATCTGAGCGGCGCTGGCTTCGGACTGGTGCACGATTTCCCGCAGCACCTCGCCGGAGCTGGAGGAATAGCGGTCCGCGTCCGTGATCCGGCCAAAGGCCGATTCCATGGACCCAATGTTGGCCTTGGCCGCGTTCTGGATGGCGTTGATGGACGTCGAAACTTCCTTGGTCGCGGTCATGGTTTTCTCGGCCAGCTTGCGCACCTCGTCGGCGACAACGGCGAATCCGCGTCCGGCTTCCCCGGCCCGGGCCGCCTCGATGGCCGCGTTCAGGGCGAGCAAATTGGTCTGGTCGGCGATGTCGTCGATCACGCCGATGATGGCCCCGATGGCCTGGGCCTGACCGCCCAATTCGGCCATGTTCCGCTTCAACGCGTCGACCTCGGCCACGACCTGGCCCATGGTGGCCTTGGCCTGCTCCACCACGCCCGCGCCTTCCTCGGCCTTGGCCTGGGCTTGATGCCCGACTTCGGCCGCCTGGGACGCGTTGCGGGCGATTTCCAAGACCGTGGCGTTCATTTCCTCCATGGACGTGGCCGTGCCCTGGATGCGGTCGGCCTGTTCATCCGTGCCCTGAAGCATGGTCCTGGTTTGATTGGCCATGCGCTCGGACGCGTCGACGATGACATCCATGATTTTCTCCAAACGCGCCCCGGCCTGGGCCAAGCCCTCGGCCCGGGCCAGAGCCGCGCGGCGGCGCTCCGTCTCGGCTTGGGTCATGGCCTCTCGGGCCAGGCGGCTTTGCTCCTCGGCCTCGCTGGTCTTGGCGTTGGCCATCTCGATCTTGGCCTTGAGCGAGGCGACCATGTCCCGCAGGGAATCGGCCAAAATCCCGATCTCGTCGCGTTGGTGGATCTCGATCTTCCGGTCCAGATCCCCGGCGGCGACAGCCTGGGCCGCGCTCGTGATCTCGCCCACGGGCTTCACGATCAATCCGATGATGCCGAAGATCAGGACCACCAACAGAATCAGGCCACTCAGGCTCAACCCAAACAACAGCGTCCGCATGTCGCGCGCGCCGGCGAAAATGGCGTCTTGCGGGATGGTGATAACAAAATTCCAGTACCCGTCCACGCCTTCCAGGGAAATAGGGGTCATGCAATACAACATGTCCTGATCCGTGGCGATGGAGTGCTGATCAAAAATAAACTGCTCGCCCTTGGTCAGGGCCTGCTCAAAGCCGGACTTGTTCTCGTCCGCGATCAACTCCCGGATGTCCTTGCCAATCAAGGCCTTGTCCGGATGGGCCACGATCGTCCCGGCCTGGGACAGCAAAAATCCATAGCCCGAGTCAAAAACCCGGACCCGTGCGGCCAAGGTCTGCAAATCCTCCAGGCTCAGATCCACGCCCACCACCCCGCGTCCTTGATCGACAAGGGGCACGCAGACACTGATCATCATGCGGTCCTGACCGGCCACTTCATACGTCGTGGGGTCGGTCAAAAAAATCTTCCTGCTCTGCAGGGGCAGCCAATACCACTTCTGACCGTCGACACGGGACGAGGAATCCAGCGCGTTGGTATGGGTCTCCGTGAGCCCGGCCTTGTCCCGGATGACATAGGGCAAAAGACGCCCCGATTCCTCATGCAGTGCATTGGCGTTGACGAATTCGGCGTCGCGGCCATCGAAGGCGTTTGGATCCCAGGCCGTCCACGCGCCGAAAAGGCCAGGAAACGCCTCCAGCGTCCGATGGAGGAGAGTCCCGACGGCGCTTCTGTCCGGCTCGCTCCGGGCGCGTTCGTTGGCCACGGCCGCGGCCAGAGCCTTGGCCGAGGCCGTGGCGGCGTCCAGATCTCCCTTGACCATGTTCGCGTAACGGGAGCTGATTTCCTGGGCCAACCGCCGCGCGTCCGTGACCGCTTGCTCCTGGATCTTCAATTGCACGACAAACATGATGGCCACGAAGACGCAAATGCTGGCCAAGCTGACCGGTAGAAGAATTTTGTAGCGCATTTTCAGATGCTTGAACATAAAATTTCCTTGTTTTTGGAGTAAGAGGACCCTGACCCTACACACGACAAGGATTTCGTTCAAGGCATCGTCGGCATTGCGACAAAAGAGTCGCGTGGAAAAGCTCCCCACTGTTTCGCGAGGGTGGAAATGGTTGGATGAAGAAAGAAGCCGCGCCGGAGGCTCTCCGGCGCGGTTTTATTTGAGCAGATTCGGCAGCCACGTGGCCAGGGTGGGCCAGTAGGTGACCATGAGCAGGCAGAGGAAATCGAGAACGATGAACGGCAGCACGGCTCGGGCGATGTAGGTCAGGGGCTTGCCGGTCAGGCCCATGGAGACGAAGAGGTTGAGGCCAAAGGGGAAGGTCAGGAAGCCGATCTCGACGTTGACGATCATCATGATGCCCCAGGCCACCGGATCGATCCCGAAATGGGAGAGCATGGGCAAAAAGATCGGAGTCAGGACGAGCACCGAGGACACGATGTCCATGACGCAGCCTATCATCAGCAAAAAAATATTGATCAGGAACAAGAACACATACTTGTCGCCGATATGCTCGCCGATGAAGGCGGCGGCCTGCACGGGCAACTGCTCGCGGGTCAGGAGCCAGATGAAGGGCATGGCGCAGGCGATGATGAACAAAAGGGCCGAGGACAAAATGGCGCTCTTGACCAGGATGACCCGAAACTTTTCCCAGGACAGGGAACGATAGATGAAGGTCTCGACCCACAGGGCGTAGACCACGGACACGCCGGCGGCTTCGGTCGGGGTAAAGGCGCCGGAATAGATGCCGCCGAGCACGATGAGCGGCATGGCCAAACCCCAGGATGCCCGTCGCAACACGCGTAGGGTCTCGGTCAGGGAATAGGACGAGGTGGCGCTCCAACCGCAACGGCGGGCCATGATTATGGCGTAGGAGCCAAAAACCAGCACGCGCGCGAGACCCGGCATGATGCCGGCCATGAACATGTCGCTGACCGAGGTATTTCCGACCAGGGAGAAAAGGACCATGGGGATGGACGGCGGAATGAGGATGCCCAGGGTCCCGGCGCTGGTCATGAGGCCGATGCTGAACTTTTCGTCGTAGCCCGAGCGAACCAGGGCCGGGATCATGATGCTGCCCACGGCGATGACCGTGGCCGGGCTGGACCCGGAAATGGCCGCGAAAAACATGCAGGTCAGAATGCCGGCCAAAGCCAGGCCGCCCCGGAACCGGCCGACGCAGGCGTCCATGAACTTGACCAGATAATGGGCGATGCGACCCTCGGCCATGATGTTTCCGGCCAGGATAAAAAACGGAATGGACAGGAGCAGGAAATTGTCCAGACCGCGAAAGAGCTGCTGGACCAAGGACGTCAGGGGCACGTGCAGATAGAGGCTGACCACGCCGGCCGTGGTCGCCAGAACGACAATGGCGATGGGCGTGGACAGAAGCAAGAGGCCCACGAAGACACAAACCATGAAGACGATCATGCGGCCTCCGTGACGCGGCCCTGGGCCAGACGCGCCTGTTCCCAGGCCCGATGCAGGAAGCGCAGGGCGATGGTCGCGCCGAAGACCGGAATGGGCGTGTAGGCGATCCACATGGGCATGCCCAGGGATGCGGTGCTCATGCCGTAGCGGGCCAGAAGGCGGACCTGCTCCAACCCGTACCAGGCGACGACCAGCATCACGGCGGCGCTGACCAGATTGGCCAACAGGCGCATGACGGCGGCCAGGCGCGGCGGCGCGTATTGGGTCGCGGCTTCCATGGAGAAATGGGCGCCGTATTTCACGGCCATGCCGGCCCCGGCGAAGGTGGCGAAAATGACCAGATAGCGGCTGGCCTCGTCGAACCAGTCAAAGGTCAGACCAAAAAAATAACGGGTACAGACCTGGATGGTCGTACCCACGGCCAGGGCCAGCAACAGCCCGCCCACGGTTA
>CAYLNA010000026.1:0-16644 GCA_964384665.1 uncultured Desulfovibrionaceae bacterium
CGCCCCGGAACTGGTCGTGCACGGCCTCGGCTCCGTCCAGGGAAATGCCGACATAGGACAGACCCACTTCCTTCAGTTCACGGGCTTTGGCCTTGGTGATGAGGGTGCCGTTGGTCGAGATGACAGCGCGCATGCCCTTGGACGTGGCGTATTTGGCCAGATCGACCAAGTCTTCCCGAACCAGGGGCTCGCCGCCGGAAAAGAGCATGACCGGCGCGCCGAACTGGGCCAGGTCGTCGATCATGATCTTGGCCTGGTCCGTGGAGATGGGATCCTTGTGGTTGCTCGGCTCCACGGCATGGGCATAGCAGTGCACGCACTTCAGGTTGCAGCGCTGGGTCATGTTCCAGACCACAACGGGCTTCTTGTCCTGGGCGAACTGCAGCAGGTGGGAGGGAAGTTGGGACGAATGGCGTCCGTAGCGCAGGGCGTCGGAGGGTTCCACCGTGCCGCAATATAATTTCGAAATACCGATCATGGTTGCCTCGTGTGAGCGGAAGCTCGGCTGGATGACACGAACCCGCCGCCGGACATGTTTTCCGGACTAAAAGGGTTCGAAAAAACGGGACTGAACGTTGCCCTAATGAGAATCTTTGTCAAGTTGCGCGCGCCGTCCCGAGGCCCCGCGAGGGCGTGGAGCCTTGAGGGCGCGGTCTGGATCGATTGGCTGGGGTCATGCGGGGGAGCGGCTCAGGCTTTTCCCGCCAGCACGGTCAGGATGACCGCCACGGCGATGGCCAGGAGCATGGGCAGGATCAGGACCGCGAGCACCTGCTTGGCCGATGCGCCGTGAATGTGGCGCAGGCCCAGGAATTTGTAGACCGTCATGCCGATCATGGCCATGGGCATGCCGATGAAGGGCACGGCCATGAGCAGCATGGGCGCGGTGCTGTAGGCCTCGGCCCGGAACGTGCCCTCGAAGCCCTTGGTGTCGGCCTTGAACAGGCGCAGGAAAAGATGATTGATGGCCGTGTCCAGGAACAGGAAGAGCGTGGCCTCGAAGGGATAGAGAATAAGGGCCAGGGCCGCCTGCAGACTGTGTCCGAGATCCTCGGTCAGGGCGCTGGGCGGAAGAATGCCCAGGAGCTGCCAGATGGCCTGGGTGATGGCCACGAATTGCGTGATGATCAGGAAAAAGAGCAGGGGTTTGACCAGCCCCGAGCCCACGGGCATGGCCCGGAAAAAGCGTTTCGGGTTGGAGACCATGTCCAGGAAGGTCTGGACAAAGGCGCGCGGATATCCGGACGCGGCCTGCTCCCAGGCCGGAAGTTTGGGCTCGATCGGCTCCTCGGGTTCGGTCACCTCGGGGGCGGGCTCGTCTTCTTCGTTCAGGGCTTCCAGCTCGTTCCAGAGATCCTCGTCCCGGGGCGGTTCGGCGGGGCGCAAGGGGGGCGCGGGCGACTGAACTGGCTCCGCCGCGGGCGGCGCGGGTGGTTCCTGGCGTGGAGGGGCGGGTTCCTCGGCGAGAACCCGTGGGGGAACGGGCATTTCCCGGAATTTGAAGCGCTGCGAGCACTTGGGGCAGGTGGCCATGACCGCTCGCTGGGGGAGGCTGGCTTCATCGACGTTCCGGCTGAATCCGCAGTTGGGGCAGATGATGTTCATGGTGGGCGCGTTCTCCTCTTGCGTGCAGGCTGATACCCGCTCTGCCCATGATTAGCAACCGGGCCGCGCCCCGGCGAGGAAGAGGCCGTCCCAGAGATGAACGAAAAAAGCCACGATGAGCACGCCGCTGTAATCCATGGGGCCGTCGGCGTCGAATTCGGCCAGCATGTGGTCCGTGAATTCCGGTCGGAAATAGCCCTTGGCCCGGACCGTGTCGGCCGAGAGCACGTCGCCGATCATGGTCCGGAATTTTTTGACGAACCATTTGCCCGGAGGGGCCAGGGGCTGCTTGCGGCGGGCGCTGATTTCGGGCGGCAGGAAGGCGCGCGCGCAATTCTTGAGCAGGAATTTTTCGTTCAGGCCCCGCATTTTGTACTGATGCGGAATTTGGAACAGAAACTCCACCAACCGATGGTCCATGAACGGCGAGCGCAGTTCCACGGAATTGGCCATGCTCATGGTGTCGGCCAGGGCCAGGGTTAGGTTGGGCAGGCGCATCTGGGTTTCCAGATACAGGGCCTGATCCAGCAATGGGCGGTTTCCTGGAACGGGAGGCAGATCCTGGGTGCGTTCGTTCAGCCGTGGGATGAGCCGCTCCAGAAACGCGTCGCCCAGGAGTTGGTTTTTGAGCTGAAAGGCCTGGAAGCGGTAGGGCAGGGCCGGATGCGCGGCGGGATAGGCCTTCAGCACCTGATACTGCATCCAGGCCTGACCGGCGCTCAGTCCCGGATAGACGCGGCGCAGCAGGTTGGCCCGGGCGGGAGATTCTTGTCTGCCGATGAAGGCCATGAGCTTCATGAGCTTGAAGTAGTCGTACCCGCCCAGGATTTCGTCCGCTCCATCCCCGGACAAGACCACCTTGAAGCCCATGTCCCGGATTTGTCTGGACAGCAGGTAGAGGGGCAGGTTGAGCAGGGTGACGAGCGGTGTCTCCAGGAACCAGACCAGATCGGAGATCTGTTCTTCCGCGATGGAGCAGGCGAATTCATGATGGCTCGTTCCGCCGTGGGCGGCGACCAGACGGGCGAAGTGGCGTTCGTCGTAGCCCGCGTCCTCGAACGTGATGGACAAGGAGTGCACCGGCTTGTCCGCGAGGGCGGCATAGAGGGCGGTCACGCTGCTCGAATCGATGCCTCCGCTCAGGTACGAGGCCACGGGCACGTCCGCCACCAGCCGGGCGCGGACGGCCTCGGTCAGATGGCGGCGGAGTTCCTCGGCCGCTTCGTCCACCGACAGGTCCAGGACCGGGCGCTCCAGGTCCAGGCTCCAGTAGGCGTGTGTTTTGGGTCCGGCGTGGTCGTATTCCAGCCATGTCCCCGGCATGACCTGGCGGATGCCGTCCAGAAAGGTGCTTGGCGCGAGGTTGAAGCCGAAATCCAGCATGCGGTCCATGGCCACGGGGTTCAGGGTCCGGGGCGCTCCGGGGAAGCGGAGGATGGCCTTGATCTCGGAGGCGAAGACCAGGGTCTTGTCCGGGAGAATGGTGTAGAAGAGGGGTTTCTTGCCCAGTCGGTCCCGGGCCAGGAAGAGGCGGCGGCGCGGTTGGTCCCAGATGGCGAAGGCGAACATGCCGATCAGTCGGGCCAGGCAGTCCGCGCCCCACTGGGCATACGCCGCGAGCAAGACCTCGGAGTCCGAGGTCGTGCGGAAGACGTGGCCGAGGGCGACCAGCTCGGCCCGCAGTTCTCGGTAGTTATAGATTTCACCGTTATAGACCAGGGTCAGGCCGCGCGCGGGATCGCGCAGGGGCTGGTTGCCGCTGGTCAGATCGATGATGGCCAAGCGTCTGGAGGCCAGGGCGCAGCATTCGTTCTGGAACAGGCCTTCATGGTCCGGGCCGCGATGGGCCAGGGCCCGGGCCATGCTCTGGATCGTGGACGGATCGGGGGAAATTTCGTGGGGCTGGACAAAACCGGCAATGCCGCACATCGGGCGTCCTTGGTCGCAGGGTGTCGTGATCCCGACAGGCTAGGCAAGGTCGCGCCCCCAGCGCAAGGAGAAAGACGCTGGAGGCGCTCCGGATCAACGGGCGTAATAGGCGGCCGCTGGCTTGGGCGCGGGATGGGGCTGGGCCTTGGAAATTTCCGCGAAGGCCGAGCGGAACGAGCCGAGAATGCCGATGACCTCGTCGATGATTTCCGCGTCCATCTTCAAATTGGCCTGGAGGAGGCGGGTGTTGCAGTATACGTAGAGCCGGTGCAGATTTTGGGCGAGTTCTCCCCCTTTTTCCGCGTTGAGCGAACTGTCCAGCTCGGCGATGACGTCCAGGGCCTGGGAAATGAGGATGCCCTTCTGGGCGTAGTTTTTTTCCGCGATGCGGACCTTGGCCTGCTCCAGGAAGGTGATGGCCCCGTCATAGAGGAGGACCACGAGGTGTCCTGGCGTGGCGGTCGTGACGTGGGTCTGCATGTAGGCGTTGGCTGCTTTGAGCATGTGTTCTCCTTATGAACCGTTGGATAGTCCTGAAATTTGCGATGAAAGCTGGGTCGAGAGGTTGTCGTAGGTGCCAAGCACGGCTTCCAGATTGGCGAACCGCTGGCGGAGGTTGCTTTCCAGCAGGGTCAGGCGGCGCTCCTCGTAGGCGATTTTTTCGTCGATGGAATCCATGATGTCCTGATAGTTGTCTTTCAGGATATCCAGGGTTCCGGTTTCGGAGGCGGTCAGCTTCTTGATTTCCTGGTATAATTCCTCGGTCTTGCCGGACTTGAGCTGGACTTGGCCGGAATAGCTCCCCGCCGTCAGGTTGAGGATTTCCACGGCCAGACCCTTGGCCGCGTTGCCATCGCCCGTGGCCACGATCTTGTTGCCGTCGATGCTGGCGGCATGGCCATTGATGGAGGCCGAGGTGATCGCGCCGCTGGCGTCGACCGTGTAGGAAAGATCGAAGTCGCCGGCTCCGGTGACGCTCTTGATGTAGGAATCGAACTTGAAATTCGAGGATTCCACGGCCACCCCGCCCACGATTTCCTTGGTCGAGGGATACATGTCCGCGCTGAAGAGGCGGGCCACGGCGTCGGGATCGGAGGACAGGGCCGCCGTGAAGGAGCTTTCGTCGAACTGGAGCAGGCCGAAGGTCGTCGAGCCTTCGTTCGTGTCCGTGGAGATGCCGACGCTGCCCAGGGACGTCACGGCGTCCATGTCATAGTCGAAGCCCTGGCCTTTTTGCGCCAGGATATTCTTCAGATTCTGCTGGATCATCTGCACGCCGTAGTTGCCGGTCAGGATGGACCCGCTGGTCTTCTCGCCCACGGTCGTGACCTGGGTCTGCTCCTTGATCAGGGTCAGGACCTCGTTGATGTCGTCCACGAAGGTCCGCACCTTTTCCGTGACCGCCTCCGTGTCGATGCCCGTGGTCAGGGTTGTGCTCTCCCCGGCCTTGGTCAGGGTCATGGTCACGCCGGTGATGACATCGGACACGGCATTGGTGGCGCGCTCGACATAGCCGTCGGTGGCCCCCAGGACCTGGGTGAACTTGCCTGATTGGAGGGCCGCGACCGTGGTCCCGGGAGAATTGACGATGGAAATTTGGTTGTCGGAGCCGGCGTCTCCGGTCAGCGTGAAGTCGAGCGCTCCCGAGGCGTTGGTCGTCGCCTGAGCCTGAAAGGTCGAGCCTGGACGCTTAGCCTGGACCGCGCTGTTCACGGCCGTGGCCAGGTCCTCGTAGGTGGTCGCGGCGTCGAGGGACACGGAGAAAATATCGCCGGCATAGGCGAACTTGAATGTCCCGCCCGACGCGGACACGACGGACGACGGAGTTTGGCCCGTGATGGTCGCCGTGAGCGTGTCGGCCGTGGCCGTCGGCGTGGCCGGCCAGCCGTCGACGACGAGCTGGGAGTTGCTGGCGTTCTGGGTTTCGATGAATTTATCGGAGCCGAAATTCGTGAGCAGCGAGGCCGAGGTCTGACTGTCATCGACGATGAAATCTTTGCCGGCCCCAAGATCCATGCCGCGTATCTGTAAACGATAGCCGCTGCCGTCGTTGATCACGCTGGCGCGGACGGAATTGCGGTTGTCGGGGTCGGAATTGATCAGGTTCGCGAACTGGGTCAGGGTCGTGGTCGCGGTCACGTCCACGGAGATCTGCCGCGAGCCATAGGTGAAGGCGAAGGTTCCGGCCGCTCCGCCGCTGATGACATCATTGGCGGAGGCAAAAATTGCCGTGCCCATGTGCATGTCGGTGGTGGCCAGGGAAACGACGTCCACCACATGGGAACCTTCTTCCGCCGCGCTCGTGGCCGTGGCCGTCATGGCCGTGGCATTGGAGGAGTTGACGGCCTTGATCAGGAATTCGTCTGTGGTGTTCATGGACGAGAGCGTGGTGTTCAGACCGAGCATGGCCGCGCTCAGGGTGTCGAAGGCCTCGCTTTTTGCCTCCCATTCCGCCCGCCATGCTTCCATGCGCTTGGTGGTTGTCTGCTCCACTTCCACCAGCTTGGTGACCATGGAGTCGAAGTCCGTGCCCGAGCCAAGGCCGGTGAAGCGGATCGCTCCTGAAAGCAGTGTTGTCGTGGTGTCGTCAGCCATACCTTCCTCTGGCCCAAAAGCGCCCGTGGGTTTGCTTGATGGCTAGCAATCTCGGCGCCAGATTTTATTGCCCTCGGAGTAAAAAGGCCGGGCCGCTCGCGCGACCCGGCCAGGAATCGGAAGACGAGGCCGCGCCTACTATCCGCCGATGAGCTGCATGGCCATCTGCGGCAGGGAGTTGGCCTGGGACAGCATGGCCACCGCGCTCTGGGTCAGAATCTGATTGCGCACGAAGTTGGTCATTTCCGTGGCCACGTCCACGTCGGAGATGCGGGATTCGGCCGCCTGCAGGTTCTCCGCCTGGATGGTGAGGTTGGTGATGGTGTTTTCCAGACGATTCTGCAGAGCGCCAAGGTTGGCCCGGATCTTGTCCTTGGAGGTGATGGCTTCGTTCAAGGCATCCAGGGCCTGCTGCGCGCCCTGCTGGGTCGAGATGCTGTACCCGGCTCCCGCTGCGGAGTTATTACCCACGCCCAGGGCCGAGGCCGTGGCGTTGTCGATCTGGATGTAGTAGTAATCCTCGGCGCTGTCGTTGGCCGTGCCAAAGTGGACCTTCAGCTTGCCGGTCGAAACGAGGCCGGATCCATCGTGACTGCTTGAGGACAGGTTACCATTCAAAAGATAAATACCGTTGAAATCCGTGGCGTTGGCGATTCGGGTGATTTCCGAGGCCATGGCTTGATACTCGGAGTCGATGATCATGCGCTGGTCCGAGGTGTAGGTGCCGGTGGCGGCCTGTTCGGCCAGCTCCTTCATGCGGATCAGCTTTTCATCGATGACCGAGAGCGCTCCGTCCGCGGTCTGGATGAGGGAAATGGCGTCGTTGGCGTTGCGCACGCCCTGGTTCAGGGTCGAAATGTCGGCGCGCATCAGCTCGCGGATGGCCAAGCCGGCGGCGTCGTCGGCGGCGGTATTGACGCGCAGACCCGAGGACAGACGCTGGGTGGACGTCGCCAGGGCCGAATACGAACTGGACAGGTTGCGGGCCGCGTTCATGGCCATCATGTTGTGGTTGATCACGAGTGACATAACAATTCCTCCTTGAAAGTTGATCGGCGTCCTTGCCTTGAAATTCTCGCAGCGTTCATGCTGCTTCGTTGCTCTTGATGAGAGAATCGGCGGGACGGGGAATTACTTTAGGAGTTTTTTGTCGGACAATGCGTGTAGGACGGAATTATTCGAAATCGAAGATGTGCCGGCGGGCTTCGGCCGCGCTGATCCCGCGCGCGCGGGCGATGGCGTCCAGGTTGTCCTCGGCGTCGGACTTGCGCAGGTAGAGCGGAGCCGGGGCCTGCTCCGAGAACGTGGCCGCCAGGGCGGCCTGGAGCAAGGTCGTGGGCGCGGGTGTGTCGAACAGGACGGGCAGCAGGGAACATCCGGCTAGGGACTGAAGGTCTGGATTCTTGCGCGCTCCGCTGCCCGCCAGCAGAAAGCGTCCTGGGCGCGCGGCCAGGACGGGCGCGGCCTCGGCCGCCAGGAGGGGGCGGATGTGTCCAAGCGGCTGGCCGTTGGCGAAGCCTTGCAGGTAGACATGACCCTTGCGCGCATAGGTGGCGAGCCAGGTTTCCTGATCGGGCGCGGCCGGGATTTGCGCGGCCAGCACGGAGTGGTATTCGAGGCCGGCCATGGGCAGACCAAAGGGGCGGGCCAATCCGTACATGGCGGCATGGGCGATGCGCAGGCCGGTGAAGGATCCGGGGCCGCGCACGCAGGCGATTCCCGCCAAGTTCTTGACACGCAACGCCTGGAGCTGGAGCGCGCGGTCGATGGTGGTGGGCAGATGCCGGATGGACTGCCCCGGGCAGAGGATTTCCTCGGCGAAGATGAGGCCCGCGCGGTCGCCGAGGACCACCTGGATGCGCTCCTCGGCGCAACACAGGACCAGGAACGGGCTAGCGGAAGTGGCGCAGGATGTCATTGATGGTCGCGAACACCATGAGCAACAGCAGAAGCATCATGCCGATTTTCAGCGCGATCTGCTGGATCTGCTGGCTCAGGGGTTTGCCGGTGATGGTTTCCAGGAAGAAGAAGAGGATATGCCCGCCATCCAGGACCGGAATGGGCAGCAGATTGAGCACGCCCAGATTGATGCTGATCAGGGCGGTCAGGGCCAGGAGGCTGGCCAAGCCGTTCTGGGCTTCCTTGTGGATCATCTCCGAAATGAGGATGACCCCGCCCATGTCGGTCCACGGAATGACCTGCTCCACCAGCTTGATGATGCCCATGACCATCAGGCCGGTCACGTCCCAAATTTGTCGGGCTCCCTGGATGGAGGCGGCCACGAAGCCCAGCTCCCGGGTCGCGAACTCGCCCCGGGGCGCGATGCCGAGCATGGGCATGGTTTTTGTTTCCCCGAAAAGATTGCGTTTTTCCTGCAACCTGGGGGTGACGGCGATGGACAGCTCTTCCGCGTCCCGGAGCACGCGCAGTTGGAGAGGCTGCCCCTGGTTGGCCTCGATCCGTTCGACCAGATCTTCCCATACGGCGATGTCCTGACCATCCACCGCGAGGATGCGGTCCCCGGATTGGATGCCGGCGTCCTGGGCCGCGCTGGAATTGGTCACTTGGCCGATGACCGGAAGCAGGTCCTGGGCTCCGTTGGACCATGCCAGGCCCCAGAAGATAAGCCAGGCCAGAAGAAAATTAAACAGCGGGCCGGCCAGAACCACCAGCATGCGCTGCCAGGGCGGACGGTTCGAAAAGGATTCCTCCGGGCCGAAGCCCTCGGGCAGGTCCACGCCGGGCGCTTCGCCCACCAGCTGTACATATCCGCCGAGGGGAAAGGCGCAGACGCGGTAATCGGTCTTGCCGCGCGTGACGCCCGCGATCCGGGTCCCGAATCCCAGGGAGAAGACGCTGACGCCCATGCCCAGACCTCGGGCCACGAGGAAATGTCCGAGTTCATGAAAAAAAATCAGTCCGCCGAGGACCAAGACCACGGCGAGAATACTGCTTACCATGCGCCCTCCGCGATGGCGTGTTCGGAGCGCGTTCTGGTCGCGGCGTCAAGGGCGAGGATGGCTTCCAGGTCCCGGACCGGTGTTCCGGCGTGGCCGTCCAGCATGCGTTCGATGAGTCGGGCCATGCCCGGAAAGGAGATCCGCTGGTCCAGAAAGGCCTGCACCGCGATCTCGTTGGCCGCGTTGAGAACCACGGGATGACTGGGACCGGCGGCCAGGGCTTCCCGAGCCAGGCGCAGGCAGGGAAAACGGGCGAAGTCCGGGGCCTCGAAGGTCAACGCGCCGACCTTGGCCAAATCCAACCGTTCCAGATCAATGCGCAGTCGGCGTGGGTAGCCAAGGCAATAACCGATGGGAATTTCCATGTCCGGCATGCCCAGGTGGGCCAGCTGCGATCCGTCGCTGTATTCCACCAGGGAATGGACAATGGACTGCGGATGCACGACCACGTCGACCTCGCGCGGGGCCGCTCCGTACAGGTGCACGGCCTCGATGATTTCCAGGCCTTTGTTCATCATCGTCGCGGAATCGATGGAAATTTTTGCGCCCATGGACCAATTGGGATGCTTCAGGGCCTGGGCCGGGGTCGCGGCCTGGATTTCCGCCAGGGATTTGGTCCGGAACGGACCGCCCGACGCGGTCAGGATCAGGCGGGAGACCTGCGCGCCGCCGTGCCCGACAAAAGCCTGAAACAGGGCGTTGTGTTCCGAGTCCACGGGCAGGATCACGGCCCCGCTCTGTTCGCAAATCCGGCGGAAGAGATGTCCGGCCAGGACCAGGGCCTCCTTGTTGGCCAGGCACAGCACCTTGCCGGCCCGGGCCGCGGCCAGGGCCGGGACCAGTCCGGCCGCGCCGACCTGAGCGGCCAGGACAAGATCCGCCTCGGCCAAGGTGGCCAGGGCGGTATAACCGGGCTCGCCCACGACGATCTCCGGCGCGTAGCCGGTCGGGAGCAGGGCCGCGAGTTCCCGCGCTCCGACCTGATCGAGGACGCCCAGAAACGCCGGCCGGAAGCGGTCCGCCTGGCGGGCCAGAAGTTCCACGTTGCGGGCGCCGGCCAGGGCCAGGACGTCAAACGCGTCTGGGTTTTTGGCCAAGACCCGCAGGGCGCTCGCGCCAATGGAGCCCGTGCTGCCCAGAATGGACAATCGTCGCTGGCCGGGACGGTCCAAGAGCGGGGAGGAAAGGGGAGAGATGTAGCGCATGGACATGGGGTTAGCCGAAAAAGGGGAAGAGGGAGGCCAGACCACGGTAGAGCGGCAGCACGAAGAGCAGGCTGTCGATGCGGTCCAGAATGCCGCCATGGCCGGGCAGAACCTTGCCCGAATCCTTGACGCCGCGCCAGCGCTTCAGCGCGGACTCGAAGAAGTCTCCCAGCTGCGCGGCTGCGTTCAGGCCCGTTCCGAGCAGCGCGAATGAGAGGATGTCGCCGCTGCCGAGCAGAAGACCGACGCCCGCGCAGACCGCGACGCAGGTCGCCAGACCGCCCAGACTGCCGGCCCAGGTTTTCTTGGGACTGATGGACGGCCAGATCTTGGGACCGCCCACGTAGCTGCCGACATAGTAGGCTCCGGTGTCCGTGGCGATGGTGCACAGGAGCACGAGGATGATTTCCGGTCCGCTCAAGTCGCGGGCGAGGCGCAGAAGAAAAGGAAGGTAAAGAAGGCCGAACAGAAAAATCTGGCTGGTTGAAAATGCGTCCGGGCGTCGCTCCTGGTCATAGCTGAACAAGAATGCCAGGGCAGCGGCCAGGAGCGCGAGGCCGACCACGGCGCTTCCGGACCACGTCAAGGGGGCCCAGATGATGGCCATGGCCAGAACCACGCCGCCGATCTTCCAGGTCGCGCGCTCCCGCCCCGACCAGAACATGGCGTAGAATTCCAGAAGCCCGAGCACGGCCACGGCGGATATGGCGAGGCCCAGGGCTGGATCGCCGTGATAGATGACCCAGCCCAGCGCCGGCAGTAGAATGAGGGAGGTCGCGATGCGTTGCAGATGCGGGGTGAAGGTCATGCGTTGTTCTCTCCGGTGGCGCCGAAGCGGCGCTGACGGCGGCCAAACTCCTCCAGCGCCGCGTGCAACTCCGGAGCATGAAAATCGGGCCAGGCCACGTCGGTGAAATAGAGTTCGCTGTAGGCGCTTTGGAAGAGCAGGTAGTTGCTCAGGCGCTGTTCGCCGCTGGTGCGCAGGATCAGGTCCGGATCGGGCATGCCGGCGGTGTAGAGATGGGCGGCGAGCAAGTCCTCGGTGAGGTCCGCGGCCTTGACGCCGTTTTGAATCAGGGCTTGGCAGGCGCGCAGGATTTCATGTCGGCCGGAATAATTCAGCGCCAGATTCAGGGTCATGCCCGTGCAGTCGGCGGTCTTGGCCATGGCGTGGCGCAGCACCTGCCGCGTGGGCAGGGGGAGTTCGTCGATTTCGCCCAGGACGTTCAGGCGGATGGATTGCTCCAGCAGGGAGGGGAGTTCGGCGCTCAGGAACTCCTTGAGCAGGTCGAAGAGAAATCCGATTTCCTGCTTGGGGCGGGACCAGTTCTCCTTGGAGAACGTGTACAGGGTCAGGAAGGGAATGCCGAGGCGGCGGCATTCCCGAACGATTTCCCGCGCGGTTTCGGTGCCGGCCTTGTGCCCGGCGCTGCGCGACAGACCCCTGGCCTTGGCCCAGCGGCCATTGCCGTCCATGATGATGGCGAGATGTGTGAGAACAGGCATGGTCCGGCGCTAGATCTCCATGATTTCCTTTTCTTTTTCGGCGAAGATCGCGTCGGTCTTCTTCACGAAGCCGTCCGTGATCTTCTGGACCTCGTCCTGTCCCTTGCGCAGGTCGTCCTCGCTGATTTCCTTGGCCGTCTGCGATTTTTTGAGGTCCTCGTTGACGTCCCGCCGCACGTTGCGGATGGCCACCTTGGCTTCCTCGGTGTATTTTTTGGCCATCTTGACGAGGTCCCGGCGGCGTTCCTCGGTCAGGGGCGGAATGTTGATGCGGATGGCGCGGCCATCGTTGATCGGAGTCAGACCGAGGTCGGACTTCATGATCGCTTTCTCGATGCTAGTGAAGGCGCCGCGATCCCACGGGGCGATGGAGATGGTTCGGTTGTCCGGAATGGAAACCGAGGCCACCTGGTTGAGCGGGGTGGGGGTGCCGTAGTAATCGACGCGGATGCTGTCGACCAGGGTCGTGGAGGCCCGTCCGGTGCGGAGTTTGGCGAATTCCCTGTCCAGATTGTCGATGCTCTTCTGCATTCGATTCTTGCAATCCTGTACGTGTTTATCCATGACTACTCTCCTTTGACGATGGTTCCGATGTCCTCGCCCATGACGACTCGCTTGATGTTGCCGGGCACGAACAGATTGAACACCCCGATGGGCAGCTTGTTGTCCATGCACAGGGAAATGGCGGCGGAATCCATGACCCCCAGCCGCTGTTGCAGGACGTCCAGATAGGTCAGGCTGGTGTACATGACCGCGTCGGCGTGTTTTTCCGGGTCCTTGTCATAGACGCCGCTGACCCGGGTGGCCTTCAGGATGGCCTCGCATTTGAGTTCCATGGCCCGGATCACGGCCGCCGTGTCCGTGGTGAAGTAGGGGATGCCGGTGCCCGCCGCGCAGATGACCACGCGGCCCTTCTCCAGATGGCGGATGGCTCGGCGACGGATGTAGGGCTCGGCCACTTCCTTCATGTCGATGGCGGTCATGACGCGGGTCGAAATGTTCTGTTTCTCCAGGGCGTCCTGCACGGCCAGGGCGTTCATGACCGTGGCCAGCATGCCCATGTAATCGGCCGAGGCCCGGTCCATGCCCTTGGACGAGACCGACACGCCCCGGAAGATGTTGCCGCCGCCAATGACCAGGCTGAGTTGGACTCCCACGCTGGCGGCCTCGGCCACTTCCTGGCAAATGGACTGGATGGTCCGGGGTTCGATGCCGAAGCCTTGATCGCCGGCCAGGGCTTCGCCGCTCAGTTTGAGCATGACCCTGCCGTAACGGAGTTTCTCCATTGATTCCTACCTCGCGCTAAACAGTGAACGAAAAGAGGCCGGGACTGCCCAGCCTCCTTCTCGGTTGAGCCTATATCCGCTTCGCGCATCCGGCGCAACCGCCGTCATGCGGACCGAACGCCGGGGAGCGGGCCAAAAAAAAGGGCCTTGCGGCCCTTGTGGACTATGCGCCTACCGCGAATCGGAAGAACCGAGCCACATCGGCGTTTTTCCCCAGAAGATCCTTGATGGTCTTCTTGTCGTCCTTGATGAAGACCTGCTCGCGCAGACAGACTTCCTGATAGTATTTGCGGATGCGGCCTTCGACGATTTTTTCGGCGATCTGGGCCGGCTTGCCTTCTTCCTTTGCCTGGTTCAGGTAGATTTCCTTTTCCTGGGCCAGGGTTTCGGCCGGAATCTGATCCGGGGTCACGCAGATGGGATTGGCGGCCGCGACCTGCATGGCGATGTCCTTGGCCATTTCGGGCGTGGCCTCGCCGGTCAGTTCGACCAAAACGCCCAGCTTCTTGTTGGAATGGACGTAGACGCCGATGGCGCCGGCTCCGGACAATTCCACGAAGGCCAGGCGGCCGGTCTGCATGTTCTCGCCGATCTTGCCGATGAGGCCGGTCAGGTCCGTGGCCTCGGCGGGCAGGGTCGCGATGTCGGCGGTCTTCTTGTCCAGGGCCATCTTGGCGATGCCTTCGGCCAGGGCGATGAATTCCTCGTTCTTGGCCACGAAGTCGGTCTCGCACTTCAGCTCGCTCATGGCGGCGGCCTTGCCGTCCTCGCTCACGACAACGGTGATCAGGCCTTCGGAGGTCTCGCGGCCGGCCTTCTTGGCGGCCTTGGACAGACCCTTTTCACGCAGCCAGGCAATGGCCTTTTCCTCGTCGCCCTCGCATTCGCTCAGGGCCTTCTTGCAATCCATCATGCCCGCGCCGGTGCGGTCGCGCAGGTCTTTGACCATAGATGCTGTAATGCTCATCTTAATATTCCTCTCCGTCCGTGTCGTCGGATATCGCAGCTTCTTCCGCCGCCGGGATTTCGATGTCCTCGGCCTTCATTTTGGGTTGCTGGGCCACGTCCTTGGCGCTGGCCAAGCCCTCGACGCAGGCGTCGGCCATGGCTCCGGCGAAGAGCTTGATGGCGCGGATGGCGTCATCGTTGCCCGGAATGACGTAATCGATCAGGTCGGGATCGCAGTTGGTGTCGACCACGGCCACGATCGGAATACCCAGCTTGCGGCATTCCTTGACCGCGATTTCCTCGCGGTGCGGATCGATGATGAAGGCCACCGCCGGCGGTTCTTCCATGTCCTTGATGCCGCCCAGAGTCAGGTTCAGCTTGGTCACTTCACGTTCCATGCCCACGATTTCCTTTTTCAGGAAACGGTTCACGGAGCCGTCCTCGAACATGCCTTCCAGCTTCTTCAGGCGGGCGATGCTGGTGCGGATGGTCTGGTAGTTGGTCAGGGTGCCGCCCAGCCAGCGGTTGGTGACGAAATACATGCCGCAGCGCTCGGCCTCGGCCTTGATCACGTCCTGGGCCTGGCGCTTGGTGCCGATAAAGATGACCTTGCCGCCACGGGCCACGGTGTCGGCCATGAAATCGTGGGCCTTGCGGTACAGCTTCACGGTCTGCTGCAGATCGATGATGTGGATGCCCTTGCGCGCCCCGAAAATATAGGGCCGCATTTTGGGATTCCAGCGCCGGGTCTGGTGACCGAAGTGCACGCCGGTCTCCAGCATCTGCTTCATTGTTACGTAAGCCATGAGAATCTCCTTGGTTTTTTCCTCCGCTCGCGTAGACCAAAACGGCCAACCAGAGGCTTGCGGGCGTGTGGAGTGGTTTGAGAACGCCAGCCGCTACGCAAAAAAGCACGGCAAGGCAAGAAAAAGATCAGACCCGCACCACCAGCGGCATGACAATGGGATCACGCTCCAGAACCTTGCGGAAAAAGCGGCGCAGGGCGGATCGGATGCGTTCCTCCAGTTTGTAGGGCTCTCCGCCGGGATTGCCTTCGATGATGTCCAGCACGATGCATTTGGCGTCCTCGAGGACATGGGCGTAGTGCTGCTCGAAGATGAAACCCTTGGATTGAATGCTCGGGCCAAGGACAATGGTTCCGTATTCGTCCTGGACCAGAAGCACGATGACCAAACCCTCCCCGCCCAGGATCTGCCGCTCCTTGAGCACGCTTTGGCCGACATCGCCCACGCCCTTGCCGTCGACCAGGATGGATTCGGCATGCACGGTCTCTTCGAGGCGGATACCCGATGGCAGCAGGGTCACGGGCTGTCCGTTTTCCAGGATGATGGCCCGTTCCGGCGCGATGCCGCGCGCCACGGCCAGTTCGGCGTGCTTGAAGAGGTGACGGTATTCGCCGTGGACGGGAATGAAGAATTTGGGCCGGACCGTGTCCAGCATGATTTTCAGTTCCTCCTGGTGGGCGTGTCCCGAGGCGTGGATGGCCTGGACCCGCTCGTAGAGAACGCTCGCGCCCAGGCGGTAGAGATCGTTGATGACCCGGGTGATGGCCTTGGTGTTGCCGGGGATGAAGCGCGAGGACATGATGACCGTGTCCCCCTGGTGGATGTTGATCTGGCGGTGTTCGCCGCGCGCCACGCGGCTCAGGGCCGAAAGAGGTTCGCCCTGGGATCCGGTCAGGAGAATGACGATCCGGCTGTCGTCGAGATAGGCCAGTTCCTCCATGTCGCAGGAGTTTTCGCGGTTGAAGCGCAGATGCCCCAAGTCCTTGGCTGCCTCGATGTTGGTGACCAGGCTGCGTCCGGTGAAGGCGACCTTGCGGCCGTGCTTGGCGGCGAGGTCGAAAATTTCCTGCATGCGCTGGATATGCGTGGCGAAAAGGGTGACCAGGATGCGGCCCTTGGCTCCGGTGAAGACCTCGTCCAGGGAGGCCTTGATTTCGCGTTCGGTCAGGGAATAGCCCTCGCGCTCCACGTTGGTGGAGTCGGATAATAGCAGGCGCGCGCCGTCCCCGGAAAACTCCGCGAACGCCTCCAGGTCTGTCGCGTGTCCGTTCAAGGGATTGCGGTCAATTTTGAAATCTCCGGTGTGCACGATGCGCCCCGCCGGCGTTTCGATGCCCAGGCCGAAGCCCTCGATAATGCTGTGGCAGACCGGGATGAAGGTCACGGCGAATTCACCCAGCTCCACGCGGTCCCGCCCCTTGACCGGCTTGAGGACGACATGGCCGTCCAGATTGCGCTCCTGCAGGCGTTTCAAGGCGAGGCGCAGGGTGAATTCCGATCCGTACAGAGGCGCGTCCTGCAAGGCGGGGACAAGCCAGGCCAGGGCGCCGATGTGGTCCTCGTGGCCGTGGGTCAGGATGATGGCCTTGAGTTTGTGCTTGCGCTCCAGGATGAATTCCATGCGCGGAATGACCACGTCCACGCCGTACAGGATCACGTCCGGGAACATCAGGCCGCAGTCCACCAGGATCATGCTCTGCTCGGTCTCCAGGACCATGCAGTTCATGCCGATTTCTCCGAGACCGCCCAGTGGGGTCAGGGTGACGCGTGGTTCGGACATGCTGGCGCTCCGGTGGGTTGGGGT
>CAYLNA010000027.1:0-16023 GCA_964384665.1 uncultured Desulfovibrionaceae bacterium
TAAAATGGGCGCGGCGTCGACCCGCATGGGCCGACATGGCGAGGGCCGGGCGTGGATGCTGGCGCGCGCAAAAAAGGCGGGAGGCATGGACCTCCCGCCTTGTGATCTGAAACGCGGGGACTCAACCGTTATGATTGGGTTTCGGTGGTGACCATGTCGCCATGACCGTGTTGCGCGTGGTGTGTTGGGGTGGACTTGAAACTCGCCTCGACCAAATGGATTTTCAGTGTGACCTTGGAAGTTGCCCGCCAACGCGCCTCTGAGTCCTTGGTTGGGTTTCGTTGTTTATACCGAACGCGCCCCTTGTTCGTGGAAGAATTTTCTTGGGATGTTCACATCCAACGCGACTGTCTTCACGAAAAGGTTGACTGGGATATTCCTGCCACCGCGCCTCTGTCATGTTGAATTCAGTTGGTGGTTGACTCGGGACTTTCGAACAATTCTTTCTCAAGTCTTGGGAAACGTTTTCCCGAGGCTCTTGGTTCAAAGTAGTAGGCCGATGGTCGATAAAGTCAAGCGCTATTTCTTCCGCAGTCGGTCAGCCAGGATTTTTGTCGCCGCCGCGAAGCCTCCACAGATGATGCCCATGAAAAACGCCTTCACCGGTTCGTAGCCAAACCAGCTGGCGATCATGCCGATGGACGCGCCAACGATGACCCCGCGCATGACGGCATGGGCCGGGGCGTTTTCCTTTAATCTGTCGCTCATTGTTTCTCCGTCCGAGGGCGCCGGCTCACGATGTCGCCGCATGGGCGTTCATCAGCGAGTGGAGCTGGCTCAGGATGCGTTTTTTGTAGAATTGAACCACGTCCTCTCTGGACATGATCATGTCCAGTTGCCGGGTATGCATGAGAATATGGCCAAGAAGTTCGAGACGTTTTTCCATGAATTCCTGGTCGCAGTCGTCGAGCCGGGCGAACAGGGCGTCCTCGCGAACTTGGGTTTGAAAACTGAATTCGTCAAGAATTTCTCCGACAAAGCGCGCCCTGCGTTCTCGACGCTGGGAATCCGCCGCTCCGCCCTTGAACTGAAAGCGGATGTAGTTTTCCCGGGGGCGCGGCCCGGCCAGGGCCTCGACGGAGGTGAAATGAAATCCAAAGCGGGACTGCAGGTTACAGAAGTGCTTGGAGATCATGAAATAATTCTTGTTGGCGAAATTCGAGGCCATGCCGGGCTCCAGGTTGCGGTTGGCCGTGGCCTGGAACAGGACGGAGAGGAATCCCCGGCCGTCGATGCTTGGCGGGCCGTCCCAGGGAAAGGCGACGATGCCGCGCCACAGGGCCAGCATGGGAATGGACGCGATGTTGTCCAGGGGCGCCATGGCCCCCGAGATTTCCTTGTGGAATCCGTTTTCCAGATTGATGACCCACCATTGCATGGGGATCACGGTCTTGAGCTGCTTGCTGGACCGGGGAGAAAAATTGTGGTCCCGGCCGAAGTTGAACATCTCCTGCACCGCCTTTTCATGGCAGAAGCGGGTGATGTCGTGCAGGGTGCGGCAACTGTCGGCAGTGAAGTTCAGGGCGTCGGGATCGATCAGGTTGAGGGGCGTGATGTGTTCGTTGATGCGTTCCAGGGTTTGGAAAACCGGGCTGCCCACCATCCGGTTCGAGGTTTCTTCCGTGCATTCCAAGAGGCTCTCCTGACAGCCGGAATAGACGGCGGCGTTGTCGGCGTCGAGGGTGATTTCCTGGCCCGGGGTCAGGAGCTTGGTCGCGTTCTTGACGCCGAACAGGGCCGGGATTTTGAATTCCCGGGCGACATTGGCCAGATGACCGGCGGCGCTGCCTTGCTCCGTGATGATGCCCTGGCAGCGGTGCAAGACCGCCGCCCATTTCGGGGACGCCTCGACGCAGATCAGGATGGCCTTGGCCGGCGTCAGCAGCAAGTCCACGTCTTTCTTGACGACGTGCGCGACGCCGTGGGCCGAGCCCGGACTGGCCGTGCTGCCTCCGTGCAGCAGGGGCGGACAAGCCAGGGGCGGGGCGGCGACCGCGTGCCTCGTTTCGAGAATCTCCAGGGGCCGCGTTTGCAGCAGAAAAAGACGCAGCTCCGGCGTGAAGGCCCATTCGATATCCTGCGGTCCGCCGTAGTGTTCCTCGATGCGCATGGCCATGCGGGCCAGCTCCTGGATTTGCAGCGGCTCAAGGGTGGCGGCCTCGCAGAGTTCCGGATCCACGCTGACCCGGCATACGCCCTCGACCTCGGAGCAGACCAAGCAGGACCGCTTGCGCGGCACCTCGCGCTGTTCGATCCGCGGCGGTTCGGTCTTGGCCACCGTGAAGTGGTCCGTGGCCGCCGTTCCATCGACCACGCCCTTGGCCATGCCCCACGCCGAGGTGATCTGGATGGCGTCGTCGTCCGGATCCAGCGGGTTGGTGGTGTAGGCGACGCCGCCGGCGCGGGACGTGACCATGCTCATGCAACCCACGCACATCATCACGTCATCGTCGCGGATGCCCCGCATGTAGCGGTAGGTCATGGCGTGCGGCGAATATTTGCTGGCCACGATTTCCTTGTAGCCTTCGATCAGGCTGTCCCGATTCAGATTGAGCAGGGATTTGTATTGGCCCGCGAACGAGGCCTGGGCGCTGTCCTCGCCCAGGGCGCTGGAGCGCAGGGCGACGTTGATCGGACCTCCTTCCCGGGCAAGGAGCCGGT
Organism: uncultured Desulfovibrionaceae bacterium; assembly: GCA_964384665.1. Lineage (GTDB taxonomy): Bacteria > Desulfobacterota > Desulfovibrionia > Desulfovibrionales > Desulfomicrobiaceae > Desulfomicrobium. The sequence continues at coordinate 2,662 of CAYLNA010000027.1, forward strand.
CATGGGCGGCTAGGATGGCCTGTTCCAGTTCGGGCGGAACCGTCGCTTCCAGAATCATGGTCCGGATTTTCGCGCAGAGTTCAAGCAGGGTGATGGAGTGGTCGCCTTCCTCCTCGCCCGTTTTCGCGCCCGGGTCATCCGTGGACCGACTGGTGGTGAAATACGAGGCCATGGGATGCCCGAGCACGAGGCAGTTGATGCGGTCCCACAGCCCTGATTCCGCCATGAAGGTCATGTAGGCATGAGCCGTGATGGCGAAGCCGTCCGGAACCGGCGCTCCCAGCTTGTTGCGCAGCTCGCCCAGGTTGGCCGTCTTGCCGCCGACAATATCCGTGTCCTCGGCCGTGACTTCGGCCAAATCCAGGACCAACTCCGGGCGGCGAACCACCGCTCGCTGTCCCAGCTCCTTGTGCAGGGCCTCCTGAATGGATTGCATGACATCGCGCAAGGCCAGATATTTGCCGGGAGCCAGAAACAGCATGCAGTCGACGATGACCATGACCTTGGCCGTGATGGCCGTGACGCGCGAACGGATGAAATGCATTCCGAAATGGCGATGTCCCCTGGCGGCCTCCTCCAGTTCGGTCATGGTGTCGAGACAGGCGTTGTTCGCGGCCAGCAAGCGGCGAAAAACCTGGTAGCGGGCCTTGAAGAGTTCCTCCTGACCAGTGTCGTCCCGAATGTCGGGCGTGGAGGAAAAAAGGCCTTTCAATTTCTGCAAAAAGTTCATGCGGGCTCCATGCGGCGAAAGAATCGGACGGAACAAAGCAAGGGACATGCCGTCCTGGCCGGTGCGTGACCGTCTTCTTTGTGGCATGAAAGGGAGGGCTCGGGCAATGGGCGGCGCTAGCGAGTCGTGTTGCGCGTTTGCGCGGTCAGGTTTTATGATTTGCGCGATTAACTATTTGAAGTATATTGAAAAAAATCTGGCATCATTCATGCTTTGTCGCGGGGCATTTGGATCCTTTCGCCGGGAGCGGGTATGTCGAATTTTGGATTGAGGGATTTGGGCGCGAAAATAGCCGTCACGGCCCTGGGGTTTTCCCTGGTGCCGCTCTTGGGCTTGGGCCTGATCATGTATGGCATGTTTGCTTCCGCGTACCATGACAAGGTTCGGTCCAACTTGGTCACCTTGGTCGAGAACAAACGCCAGGCCATCGATCTTTTTTTGCGGGATCAGGTCGCGCAGCTGCGCGTCCTGGCCAGCACGCATTCAATCGACGAACTGTCCTCCCAGGACAAAATGGAATCCATTCTCTCCAGCATGCAGCAAAATTCCCGGACATTCATCGACCTGGGCTTGATCGACGAAGAGGGGCGGCATGTCAGCTATTGCGGTCCCTATAACTTGGCGGACGTCAATTATAAGAGCGAACCCTGGTTTCATCAGGTCATGATCCAGAAGATCTATGTCTCGGACGTGTTCAAGGGATTTCGCGGATTTCCGCACATGATCATCGCCGTGACCAAGCAGGAGCGGGGCAAGGTCTGGATCGTGCGCGCGACCATCGACTCGGATATTTTCGACTCCCTGGTGCGTTGGATTCAGCTGGGGGATCAGGGTGACGCCTATCTGGTCAACCGCGCCGGGCAACTCCAGACCCGGCCTCGCTTTGGAAACAAGAGCGACCACGTCTATTCCGCGTTTGTCGGGACCCCGTTTTCCGGGGCGCGGGTGCACGATGTCCAGGCCCAGGGCAAGGATATGTTCGTGGGTGGAATCTGGCTGGAGCAAAAGGACTGGTTATTGGTCATCGAGGAGGACATGCACGGGGAACTCCAGCCGCTCCTCCGGGCCCAGACCGCGACGTGGGCCGTGGTTGGAACCGGTGTGGCCTGCATCATCATCGGGACCATCCTGATGGCGCGCATGATCGTTCGCCAGCAGGAGCGAACGGACCTCGCCCAGGCCCGCCTCAATGAGGAACTGGTTCAGTCCAGCAAGATGGCCGCCCTTGGCAAATTGGCCGCCGGGGTCGCGCACGAGGTCAACAATCCCTTGGCCGTGATCCGGGAAAAGGCGGGCTGGATTCGGGATCTCCTGGAGGAAGAGGATGTGCGGACCAGCTCCAATTTCCAGGAATTCGAGGATGCCGTGGACAAGATCGAGCAGCACGTCGAGCGGGCCGGAAATGTCGTGCACCGTATGCTCGGGTTCGCCAGACGCATGGAGCCGGTCCGGGATGACGTGCATGTGAACGATCTTTTGAAACAAACGACGGTTTTCCTGGATAACGAAATCCGGTTCAGAAACATCGAGCTTTGTTGGGATCTGGGATGCGACGTCCCCGCCATCCAGTCGGATGCTTCGCAGCTGCAGCAGGTCTTTCTGAATCTGCTCAACAACGCCATCGACGCCATTTCCAAGAATGGCCATATTTTTATCTCCACGGCCTTTGCGCGGGAGGAGTCCCAGGTGGCCGTTCATATCCGCGACGACGGGCCAGGGATGGACAAGGATGTCCAGAAGCGGATTTTCGATCCGTTTTTCACCACGAAAAACGTTGGCGAGGGGACGGGCCTTGGACTGTCCATCAGCTACTCCATCATCTCCAAGCTGGGCGGGAGTATCCGCTTTGAGAGCGAGGTTGGGCAGGGTACGGAATTCATCATTCTTCTGCCGGTGAAACATCATGACGGACACGAATAGCACGCCCATGGCCCTGGTGCACGCCGGACCCTCGGTCCTGGTTGTCGATGATGAACGTGATTTCGTCGAAACCCTGGTCAAGCGCCTGGAACGGCGCGGGTTTCGAGTCCGAGGCGTGAGCGGGGGCCGGGAGGCCCTGGATGTGCTCGCGAACGAGCCGTTCGACGTGGTCATCCTGGACGTGATGATGCCCGGCATGGACGGAATCGAGACCTTGCGCGAGATCAAGCTGGCCTGGCCCAGGATTCAGGTCGTGCTGCTGTCCGGGCATGGCGGGGAGGAACTCGGTTTGCGCGGCATGGCCTACGGGGCCCACGCCTATTTGCTCAAACCCGTGTCCCTGAAGCGGTTGGTCGAAATCGCGTACCAGGCCTTCGAGGAGAGCGGTCTCCGCTAAGGGGTGACATGCGACAATACACGGTTCAGACCATCAAGCGCAATGTGTTCATTGCCATGCTTTTTTCGCCCTTCATCCCCGTGCTGCTCGCGCTGGGCACGGGTGGATTTCTCCATGTCCGCCACGCGCAGCAGGCCGCCTTGGAGCGGATCTCCCGTCTGTCCGAGGACCATGCCGCCGTGTTCGACGCCTACGTCGATGACTGCGTCGGGGATTTGTCCCTGGTCGATCCGCTGCTTCCCGATGTGTCCGACGCCGCGCGGATGAAGCATGTTCTGTCCGTGCTGCAGCTCAAACGGAAGGAAATCCTGGACATCGCCGTGCTCGATGCGTCCGGTCGGGTTGTGTCCTACGCCGGTCCCGTGCTTTTCAAGGGCACGCATATCACCGCGGACGGGTGGCTGGCCGAGGCCCTGGAGCGGGGAAGCGGCGTGGGCGACGTGCGCACCGGTCAGATGGGCGTGGCCCACTACGTCGTCGCTAGACGCATCATTCGGGGAGAGTCCGCCTATGTGCTGCGGGCGTCTCTCGACCCCGAGGCCTTTGGCCGGATGCTCCGCGAGGTGCGCGATGACGGATTGGACATCTTCCTGATCAACCGCGACGGGGAATTGATCGCCGGGGGGGGGCAGATTCTGACCCGCGAGCGGGAATTGTCCACGCCTGTTTTCTGGGATCGCGTCGGGACGGCCTTTATCGATCCCCAGACAGGCCTGGCCCATGCCAGCCGCGTCATGCGCCATGCCGGATGGGTCCTCGCGGTGCGCGGGCGCTCCGTTTCGCTGTTCAAATCCCGGGATTCGGCCCTGTTGTTTCTGAGCCTGTCCGTGGTTGGCGGGGGGGCCGTGGTTTTCTTCTCGTCCCTGTCCCTGTCCGGCTACGTCGAAAAAATGCTGCGGTTGCGGGACGAGGAGCGGGAAAAGCTGCGCGAGCAGCTCTATCGGGCCGGGCGTCTGGCCGAGCTTGGGGAAATGGCGGCCGGTTTCGCCCACGAGATCAACAATCCCCTGCAAATCATGAAAAGCGACCAAGCCTATATCGATATGCTGCTCCAGGATTTTCGGACGCGGTGCGGGGCCATCTCCGAATGCGCCGAAGATATCGAGGAAATTGCCGGCAGCGTTGGGCAGATCAAGGTTCAGATCGACCGCTGCGCGCGGATCACTCATTCCATCCTGCGCTTTGGCCGGGCCGGAACTCTGGATGTGCAGCACATCGACCTCGCCAAGTTCATTCCGGAAGTGTTGAGCATGGTTCAGAAGAAGACCCAGTTGAGCGGCATCGCCCTGCGGGTGGACATTCCGAAAACACGTCTGCTCGTGAATGTGGACCCCGGGCGGCTGCAGCAGGTGATCTTGAACCTGGTCAACAATGCCATGTACGCGGTCCAAGAGGTCAAGGATGGGCGCGCCGGCGAGATCGTCTTGCGCTGCGATATCGACAAGGACGGCCGGGTGCGCATCGAGATCAGCGACAACGGGGTTGGGATCGGTCCGGAAAACCAGAAACTGATCTTCACTCCTTTTTTCACAACCAAGCCTCCGGGGAGCGGCACGGGCCTGGGCCTGTCGGTTTGCCATGGAATCGTGGACAGCATGAACGGGGTGTTGGATTTTGTCAGCCGCAAGGGGGAGGGGACCACGTTTTTCATCACCCTGCCCCGCGTGGCTTCGGCCTGAATGGACATGAAGTGGCGGGGGAACGGGAATGGACGATCTGCGCGTGATGCTTGTCGATGACGAGGAGTCCTATTTGCGGACGGCGGCCAAGATTTTCAGGCGCAATGGCATCGAAACCGCGTTGTGCGCCGATGGCCGCGATGTTTCCGCCCTGGTCCGGGCCGCGAACTGCCAGGTCGTGGTTCTGGATCTGAAGATGCCTGGCGTGAACGGGCTCGATGTCCTGCGGGATCTGAAGGCGTCCCTGCCCGAGGTGCAGGTTATCATGCTGACCGGGCACGCCTCCGCCGATGACGCGGCCCTGTGCATGACCAGCGGGGCCTTCGATTTTCTGATCAAGCCGGTGGAAATGGCGCAGCTGATGGACAGGGCGCGGACCGCGTTTGAACTGTGGAAGGTCTCGCGGCGGCATCGCGGCGCCCATGTATGACCGGTCCTGAATATTCACGGAATGGAGCGAGGAACGAGATGGATAAAGCAATACACGTTTTCATCGCCGATGACGAAAGCGGGTTCCGCGATACGCTGACCAGGATTCTTCAACGCAAGGGCGTTGTCGTCTCCCAGGCCGTGGATGCCGCGCAAACGCTCGACATGTTGCAGTATATGGTTCCGGATGTGATTCTGCTGGACGTGCGCATGCCGGGGTTGAGCGGCGAGGACGTCCTGCCTCGCATCAGGGCCATGCAGCCCGGCGTGGCCGTGATCCTGCTGACGGGGCACGGCGAGGAGACCTCGGCCCGGAAGGCGTTCGAGGCCGGCGCGTTCGACTATTTGTGCAAACCCTGCGGGGTGGATATTCTTGTCGCCAGGATTCACGACGCGGTCAGGGCCGGCAAGAACGGAGCCCCGGCGGAAAAGAGCGCGGCCGAGGTCATGATTCCCATTGATCAGTACACCACGGTGCAGGCTTCCGACACGATCCGGGAAGGGATCGAGCGGCTCAAGCTGGCCTCGGAAAGTTTTATTTCATCCGGGCTGATCATGGACTCGGGGCACCGGGCCATTCTCGTGTTCGACGGTGACGAACTGGTCGGGGTCCTGACCATGCGCAATCTGATCCAGGCTGTCCGGCCCAGCTACCTCGACGAGACGAGCAACGGCGTGAACCATGCCCTGCGCTTTTCCCCCCTGTTCTGGAAGGGCCTCTTTGCCCTGCAGGTGGAGCGCTTGGCTGGAATGCGGGTCCGCGACATCATGAATCCCCGCCCGCCGGTGGTCGATGCGGCGGCCACCCTGACCCACGTCGCCCATCTCCTGTGCGCGGAAAACAGGCGCCGGGTGGTCGTGGAACATGCGGGTCGGATTGTCGGCGTGGTCCGGGAACAGGAACTCTTCCACGAGTTGTCCCGGCTGATGTTGGCCTGGGAGTGACCGGGCGGAGCGAATGGAGGCGCTTGGTCTCCGGCGTCAGTCCAAAACGCGGAAGCAGACCCGGTTCCTGCCTTCTTGCTTGGCTTGGTAGAGCTGCTGATCGGCCGCTTCCAGCAGATCGGCCTGCTGGTATCCGTTCACGGCCACGCAGGTCACGGCTCCCACGGACACGGTGAGATGCGGGGTCAGGGGCGAGGCGAGGTGCTCGATGCGCAGTTTTTCCACGGCGACGCGGATGGCTTCGGCCAGATGGCGGCATCCACCCTCGCCGGTGTCGGGCAGCAGGATGATGAATTCCTCGCCGCCGAAACGGGCCACGAAGTCCGCCGTGCGCCCCAGTGATGACTGCAGGACGCGGGACACGGCCTTCAGGCAATCATCCCCGGCCAGGTGCCCGTAATGGTCGTTGTAGTTCTTGAAGTGGTCGATATCGATGAACAAGAGCGAGAGCGGATGATGGGACCGGGCCGCCCGTCGCCATTCGAGGGTGAAGATCTCGTCGAACCGGCGCCGGTTGGGGATATTGGTCAGCCCGTCCAAGGTGGAGAGATTTTCCAGTAAATCCCGGTTTTTTTTCAATTCCAGATGATTTCTGATCCGCGCTCGGATGATGGGCGGGCTGAACGGCTTGCGGATGTAGTCCACGGCTCCGAGTTCGAGCCCCTTGGCTTCCTCGCTTGTTTCCCATTTCGCGGTCAGGAAGATAACCGGGATATTGCGGGTTTTTTCGATCTGTTTCAGCCGGGCGCAGACCTCGAATCCGTCCATGCCCGGCATGACGATGTCCATCAGGATCAGGTCCGGCTGGGGCTCGGCCTGGGCCATCTTGAGCGCCGTTTCGCCGTCCATGGCGAAGGTCAGTTCGTGCTCATTCCCGAGAACCAGTTCCAAGGTTTTGATGTTGAAGGACTCGTCGTCCACGATCAGCACGGTTTGTTTGCCGGGAAACTGAGGCAAGGCGTCGCTCCTGCGGTCGGCTGTGGATGGAATGGATTTCAGGCGCGTCGTCCAAGTGCTTGACGCGTTTCATCCATCCGGTAAACGCCTTCGCCCCATGATGCAATACGAAGCGCGCGCGGTTCGGGGACGTTTTCGTCCAGGCCATGGTTGACCGTGGCGGATTCCGGGGCCATGACCGCGTTTTCCGATCGCGGCCGCGAGACCTGCCGCCATCGGTCAACACGGGAGTGAGCATGCACGACACCGCGCCAGTGATGATGGAATACCCCAGGGAAATCTTGCTTTTCGACACCGGAGCGCACGGCGTGGCCACGCCGGCCAGCTTGTGCCGCATGGCCCAGGAGTGCGCCTGGCGTCACGCCGCGAGCCTGGGCTTCGGATTCGAGCAGTTTGGCGCGCTGGGCCTGGCCTGGGTCCTGCGCGAGCAAACCATTCGGGTCCGCCGCTTTCCGGCCCTGGGCGAGCGCTTGCGCATCGCCACGTGGCCAACCACGGTCGAGCGCATTCTGTGTCACCGCGATTTCCGTTTCCTGGACCACGAAGACCAGGTCGTGGCCGAGGCCACCAGCGCGTGGTTGGGCCTTGACCAGCGCTCGCGTCGCCCCCGCAAGGCCGAAACGTTTTTCCGGCCCGCTTGGAGCGACGCGCCCGAGGCGGTCTTCGCCTCGGACCTTCCGCCGCTGGAAAAACCGGACCGTCCATCCGGCGCGGCCGCGCGCCGGATGCGGCCGAGCGACGCCGACGCCCTCGGACACATGAACAATCTGCGCTATATCGATTGGATCATGGATTACCTGGCGGACCTTGGGATTGAAGCGACCAGCGTCCGCGCTTTGCGGATCCGCCACGCGCGCGAGGTGACGAGCGGCGAGACGGTGCTGATCCGGCACGACGAGGCCGCCGACGGCGCGCTCCGGGTGCGCATGTCCAGGGACGCCGAGGACGCGGAAGTCTGCCTGGCCCGGATTGATCTCGGTCGGCGGGGCGGAAACGGGACGGCATGAAAAAGCCCCCGGCGGCGGGGGCGTGGACTGTCTAGGGGACGGCGGGGGGCGGCGTTTGCAGAGCCGCCGCCGTGATGGGTTCGTCCAACTGACGCTTGAACTGGGCCACGAGGGCCTTGAAGGAGGCCATTTCCTTGGCCGCGATGGGCTCGGCCGGAAGCATCTTGAGCTGAAGCGGGTTGATCAGCTGGCCGTTCTGCTTCATCCGGAAATCCAGGTGCGGACCCGTGGCGTAGCCCGTGCTGCCGACATGGCCGATGACTTCGCCCTGTCTGACCTTGGCCCCCTTGCGGGTGTTTTTGCCGAACTTGCTCATGTGGTTGTAGATGGTCTCGTAGCCGTTGCTGTGGATGACCCGCACATAACGGCCCTGGGAGTTGTTGAAGGCGGCCTCGGCGATGACCCCGTCGGCCACGGTGCTGATGGGCGTGCCGGTCGGGGCCGAGTAGTCGACGCCCTGATGGGGACGGCGATATTTGAGGATCGGGTGCATGCGGCTCATGGAGTAGCCGGACGAGATGCGGGTGAAGGGCAGCGGGGCTTTCAGGAAGGCCTTGCGCAGGGGACGGCCGTTCTGGTCGTAGTAGGCCGTGTCGCCTTTTTTGTCCGTGTAGCGGTAGGCGTAGTAGGTCTGGCCCTGGTTGGTGAAACTGGCGGCCTTCAGGTCTCCGTAGCCTTGGAATTTGCCTTCGCGGAAGCGTTTGTCGATGATGACCTTGAAGCTGTCGCCCGTGCGCAGGTCGCGCACGAAATCCACGTCGTAGGCAAAAACGTTGGCCATGCGGATGGCCAATTCGTCGCTTTCGCCGGCGTCCTGCACCGCCCCGAACAGGCTGCTGTCAATGGTCCCGGCGACGGTTTTTGTTTCCATGTCGTAGGGGATGGGTTCCTTGCGGAATTCGTATCCGGATTCGGTCATGGACACGACCAGGCGTTCCCGGTCGTCGATTTCGTATTCCAGGCCAACCAGGGCGTTGTTCGAATAAACCATGGTCCAGGGCTGCCCGGCCTTGAGGTTGTCCAGGGAATAGACATCCTTGCTTTCGTCGCACAGGGAATAGATCTCGGCCAGGTTGAGATGACCCTCGAGCAGGGTGGACGGGGAATCGCCCGATTTGATGGTCCCGGTCATGCGGGTGATTTCCGGCTCGCGCGGGGCCTCGGTTTCGGGAAGGTGGATTTCGGCCGTCTGGTCGCTGTCTTCCATCTCGCCGTCGGTCTCGCCGCTGGGCAGCGACGCCGTGTCCTGGGGCGCGGTCAGTTCCGAGGCGCTTCTGTCGATGCTGGACTCGGTTTCCTCGGGATAGAGAAAGTGGAAAAAGAACACGAAACCCATGACCGCGATGCCCAGGAAGGCCGTGAAGGACAGGGCGACGCGGGAAGCAAGGGATCGGTGCGAGCGGGGAAGACGGGGCTTGTGGTGGTGGATACGTCTATTTTTTGGCATAAGTCCTTGGTCGTCGTTGAGGTTGGCTCACGAAGCGGCTCCCTTTCCGGGGGGCCTCAAGCGGCTTTGCGCATATCTTTGTGATCAAAAATGCCTTGTACCCATAGCGGGCAAAAAGGAGCAGCTCAAGCATTTGTTTGAAATGCAAAACTTGTGGGGGGAGAAAGCGCGGCGTCTCCCGTGCATGGCGGAGTGAAACCTGGATCGCGGCGCGTGGCCCGGGAGCGCGGGAATGGTCGAGGGCGGCTGGCCCGGACGGGGTGCTAGGCCTTGATGCCGTGGAGAACGAATTCAGTCACGTCGTCGAAGAGGGTTTCGCTGCCGTAGGGCGTCAGCAGGCCGTGGCGGATGCCGCCGACCAAATTGCAGAAAACCACCGCCGCCATTTTTTGCGGATCCATCGGGCGGATGCTGCCGTCGGCGATGCCGCGCTCGATGCACTCGGTCAGAATGTCGTAGAGTTCCGAGAAATTGCGGATCATGACTTCCTTGTCCTCGGTCGTTTTCAGGTCGCTGAACGGGGAACAGCGGACCAGAACCATGAAATCCTGACGGGGATTGAGGGCGAATTGGAAATAGGTCGTGGCGAAAAGGCGCACGGCGTCGAGACCGTTGTCCGCGTTCAGGATGCTCCCTCGAATGGCCAGGACCAGCTCGCGGACCACGTCCAGACCGGCGGTCAGGAAGAGTTTTTCCTTGTTGCCGAAGTGGTGGGTCAAAAGGCCCAGGGCGACGCCGGCTCTTTCGGAGATTTTCTTGAAGGTTGTCTCGGAATATCCGTGCTCGCTGAAAAGTTCCTTGGCGGCCTTGAGCAGCAGACCTTTTTTGTTGGGGCCAATGGCCATGCGTGTTCCTTGTGCCTGGGTGAGAGGGATGGGGGCCGATCGGATCGGCGTCTGGTCTCGGCGTGACGCCGCGTGGAGCGGACGCGCCGGTGTCGTTGCTTCGATTGAACGCCCAACCAGTATGAAAGGGCGCGCGTCTTGTCAACGCGCGCCGTCGCGACGGCCGCGCGGTCCAAATTGACAAACCCGAGGGTGATCCTGAATAAGTGCCGGACACAAGGAGCACCGCATGAATGCACTCAAGTATTGGTTCGGATATCTGGTCTCCCGGATACGCGGCGCCGCCTACGCCCTGCGCCCGGGCAAGCGGTTTTTCCCCAAGAACGACCGGGTGCGGAACAGCCCGTTGTATGACGACGTGTGCGTTTGGCAGAAGGCGCAGCTGGACTCCATGACCTTCGAGAACGACCGGCCCGTCAAGGCGGAGAAGGGCGCCCTGGACCTTGGTCTCATGCGGCGCGTCCATCGCCGCACTTTGCTCGAAATCAAGCATGAACTGGGCGATTTATGGCGTCCTTCATCCATCACGATGGACAAGGGACGGGGGATCAGCCTGGACCAGTCCATCGCCATCATGCACCGACTGCGCGACGCCGGGTTTCCCGACGACGCCCTGGGCGTGATTTCGGTGGAATTCGCCGGCCGCCGTCATTCCTTCGCCATTGTCCATGACAAGGCCGATGATTTCTGGATGCTCGACAACGGCATGTTTTCCTTTTGTCCGATTCGCGGGAGCGTGTTTCTCTCGGCGCGCGCGGACGTTCACGTGCTCATCGGCTTTAATTTTTTCGACGTCTGGAACTACTGACCCAGGGAGGTTGTGATGAAGATCGTGCGTACGGACACTGTGGACGCCGTGCATTTCGAGACCGAGGTGGCCAAGGGTGTGACGGGGCGGGTTGTCATCGGTCAGGCCGACGGCGCGACCAATTTCTGCATGCGCCGTTTTGATCTCGCTCCGGGCGGTCATACTCCGCGCCATGTCCATGTCTGGGAGCACGAGATTTTCTTTCACGCCGGTTACGGCGAGGTTTTCCAGGCCAGGGAGTGGGTCGCGGTCGGGCCCGGGCACGCCGTTTTCGTGCCGGGAGGGGAAGAGCACCAGATCCGCAATACCGGAAACGGGCCCCTGACCTTCTTGTGCCTGATCCCATCCGGAGTGCCCGAAATATGATCCAGGACACTGCGTCCCACCGCGCCCGAAAGTTCGCCTATCTGTCCATCGCCGCGTCCCTGTTGACCATGGCCCTCAAGTTCGGGGCCTTTTTTCTGACCGGCTCCGTGGGTCTTTTTTCCGACGCCGTGGAATCGGTGGTCAACCTAACCGCCGGGGTCATCGCCCTGTCGGCCATTGTGCAGGCCCAGCGGCCAGCCGACCGCAGCCATGCCTACGGGCATGGCAAGGTGGAGTATTTTTCCAGCGGAGCGGAAGGGGTTTTGATCTGCCTCGCCGCCGTGGGCATCGCCTACGCCTCGATTCAGCGTTTTGTGCAGCCCCAACCCATTGAATCCCTGGGGTGGGGCCTTGGCGTGGCCGTGGCCGCCGGCGCGGTCAATCTGGGCACGGCCTTGGTTATGCTCCGCGCCGCCAAGGAATACGACAACATCGTCCTGGAGGCCGACGCCCGCCATCTGCTGACCGATGTCTGGACCTCGGTCGGTCTGGTGACGGCTCTGGGCGTCATGCTGTTCGCGCCCCCCTCCTGGCAGGTTCTGGACCCGGTTTTGGGGCTGATCATGTCCGTCAATATCATCTGGACCGGCGTCGGATTGGTCCGTCGGTCCGTGGCTGGACTGATGGACGAGGGGCTGCCGGCGGAGGAACTGGAGCGGATCGCGGACGTCATCGCCCGCGTCGGTGGACTGGAGACCGGGTTTCACGCCCTGCGCACGCGTAAATCCGGAGCCGCGCGCTTTGTCGATTTTCATCTGCTCGTGCCGGGGGGCATGACCGTGCAGCAATCCCATGACCTGTGCTGCGCGATCGAGGACGAACTACGCGCTCTGTGGCCCCGGTCCCAGACGACCATCCACGTCGAGCCGCGCGAGGATCACGCCTCGTTTGACGGGTGGAAGGTCGGCGGACTGTGCGACAACCGGCTGCTCAAGACCCGGTTGGACTCGGACATGGGCTTGAAGGCCGGAGGCCGGCGCGGATGAGGCAAGGGAAGGAGGCGTTTATGTGGAAGCGGATCGTTGTGCTGGTTTGCCTGACGTTTTTTCTGGGCGCTGGGTGTTCGACCATGGGCGAGGTCACGGGCAAGGCCGTCAAGGGCGTGGAAAACGCGGCCGGTGACTTCAAGCAGGGCTACCGCAAGGGCCGGGGGCAATGACGGGCGAAGCGAGACGCTCGATCCGCCCGTGGCCGATCAGTGCTTGTGCGGCCCGTGTTCCTTGTGCAGATGGAAAATGATCAGGGCGACGCCGCCCAGACCGAGAGCGAGAATGAGTCCTGAAAACATGCGTCCTCCGTGTGTTGCGTGGTTCAACTCCTGGTCGCGCATAGCTTTTTTGGGGTGGCGTTGACAATCCCGGCTGCGGTCCGGAGTTATCCGTCCCTCGTGGGGCGCGCTGGCAAAGGGTTTGCCAAACGCCCGCGAGCCGTATATTTTCATGCTCCATTTTTGAAATGATTCATGGAGGAAGGCATGAGCAATCCGGTTGTCCTGGTCGACACGACCAAGGGCGAATTTCTGGTCGAGTTGTTCGCGGACAAGGCCCCGAACACCGTGGCCAATTTTTTGAGTTACGTGGATGAGAATTTCTATATTGGCACCCTGTTTCATCGTGTCGTCAAGGGCTTCATGATCCAGGGCGGGGGCCTCGACAACATGCTGCGTGAAAAGCCGACCAAGGCCCCCATCGTGAACGAGGCCGCCAATGGTCTGAAGAACCTCGAAGGAACCGTGGCCATGGCCCGTACGGCCGACCCGCACAGCGCGGCGGCCCAATTTTTCATCAATACGGTCGACAATCCGGACCTGGACCATCAGGGCGAGGACGAGT
>CAYLNA010000028.1:0-15796 GCA_964384665.1 uncultured Desulfovibrionaceae bacterium
CGTGGAGCTGACGGATCTCCTCGACGATGGCGTCGAATTTTTCCTTTTGGGTCTTGAGAATGACATCCGGGAAGTCCTTGCGGATCATGATCTTGTTCGGCGGCGCGACGATGACTTCCAAGCCGTAGATCTGTTGAAACTCCACGGCCTCGGTGTCGGCCGTGCCGGTCATGCCGGCCAACTTTTCGTACATGCGGAAAAAATTCTGAAAGGTGATGGAGGCCAGGGTCTGGTTCTCGGCCTCGACCTTGACCCCTTCCTTGGCTTCCAGAGCCTGGTGCAACCCGTCGCTGAAACGGCGGCCCGGCATGAGCCGGCCCGTGAACTCATCGACGATGACCACCTGCCCATCCTTGACGATGTAATGATCGTCCAGGGTGAAAAGATAATGGGCGCGCAGGGCCTGCAGGATATGATGCTGCAGGGTGATGTTAGCCGGATCGAACAGGTTGCCAACGCCCATGATCTCCTCGCAGTGGCCCACGCCCTCGTCGGTCAGGACCACGGTCCGGGCCTTCTCGTCGATGGAGAAATCCTCGTCCCGGACCAGCTTGGGGATGATGGCGTTGACCCGGCCGTACATGGAGGTCGATTTTTCGCCCGGTCCGGAAATGATGAGCGGGGTTCGGGCCTCGTCGATGAGGATGGAGTCGACCTCGTCGACAATGGCGAAATTGAGCGGCCGCTGCACGAGCTGGTTCCGGTAGAACTTCATGTTGTCGCGCAGATAGTCGAACCCGAATTCATTGTTGGTGCCGTAGGTCACGTCGGCGGCGTAGGCGGCCTGACGCTCGGCGTCGGTCAGGCCGTGGACGATGACGCCCACGGACAGACCCAGAAAATTGTAGAGCTTGCCCATCCAGGCCGCGTCGCGGCGGGCCAGATAGTCGTTGACCGTGACCACGTGCACGCCCTTGCCGGACAAGGCGTTGAGCACGACCGGCAGGGTCGCGACCAGGGTTTTGCCTTCACCGGTCTTCATTTCCGCGATCTTGCCCTGGTGCAGGATCATGCCGCCCATGAGCTGGACATCGAAATGACGCATGCCCAGCACGCGCTTGCTGGCTTCGCGGGTCAGGGCGAATACCTCGGGCAGCAGATCGTCCAGGACGCGCCCTCCGGCCACGTCCTCGCGATACTGCCTCATGCGGGCCGAAAAATCCTCGTCGGCCAGGGCGAGCAGGCCTTCTTCCAAGGCGTTGATCCTGGCCACCATGGGCTTCAAGGTCTTCAGGTAGCGCTCGTTCCTGGACCCGAATATTTTCTTGGTCAAATAACCGATCATGTATACTCCCGACTTCGTCGTCTTGGGGATGGGGGCCTCTTGCCGGGACCAACGGCTCCGGCTAGAAAACGCGAAAAAAGATGCGCCCCGGGCGCGCGCTTCCGCACCTAGGGCAGATTCAATGGATTGACAACCACGCGAGGAACGTCATGGATCAGACCGCGCTTCTCATTATCGACATGCAGCATGATTTCGCCGTGCCCGGCGGGGCCTGCGAAGTGCCCGGAGCCCACGCCACCATTCCCGTCATCCGCCGGGTCTTGACCCGCTTCCGGGAATTGGGCCGGCCGGTCTTTCACATCGTGCGCGAATACCGCGCCGACGGCTCGGACGTGGAAATCTGCCGCCAGGAGGCCTTCGCCGCCCGGCCCATGGTCGCGCCCGGCGCGCCAGGGGCGCGTATCGCTCCTGGCCTGGAGCCGGTGGAAGGCGAATACCGTATCGTCAAACAGCGCTTCAGCGCCTTCATGGCCACGGAGCTGGACCTGATTCTGCGCCGCAAGGGAATCACCCACCTGGCCGTCACCGGCACCCAACTCCCCTTCTGTCTGCGCGCCACGCTTTTCGACGGCTTGAGCCTGGGCTACGTCATGACGCTTTTGACCGACGCCACGTCCTCGCGCACGCCGGACATCCACCAGGCCAACATCCGCGACATCCGCGACGTGGGCATCGCCTGTCAGACCGTGGACGAATATCTGCGCACGATGGACCGCTCATAAGCGGGCTTCTGGTCCCAGCCCATCAACGCCGGTTCAGTTCCCGCTCCGTGTCGCGGTTGATGGCCTTCAGCTTCAGGTCATCGCGGCGGTCATGAACCTTCTTGCCCTTGGCCAGGGCCAGTTCGATCTTGATCTTGCCGTCCTTGAAATAGAGCTTGGTCGGAACCAGGGTCAGGCCTTTTTGCTCCATCCTGGACTTGAGCGACGCGATCTCGTGGCGGTGCATGAGCAGCTTGCGCTCCCGATCCGGGTCATGCTGGGCGTAGCCCGCGTTGGCGTAGGTGGAAATGTGCACGCCGGACAAAAACGCCTCGCCGTTGGAGATGCGCACGTAACCATCCATGAAATTGACCTTCCCGGCGCGCAGGGATTTGACCTCGGATCCGGTCAGCATGATTCCGGCCTCGATGAAATCCAATAATTCATAAAAATGGCGAGCCTTGCGGTTGGCCGCGATGATCTTGATGCCCGTGGGTTTGGCGCACATATAACTTCCTTGAAATTCAGCTGAAATCCTCGTCCAGACGGGACGAATAGAACATGAGTTCCTCCGGAAAGCGGCGGAAAATCATGTCCCGGACGAGCTTGTTGTTGCGGGACACGGATTGGCTGGCCATGACCTGCTTCAAGAGGGCCGTGCACTCTTCCATGGAGGCCTGCCGGATAATCCGCTTGATGCCCGGAATGGCATGGGGGCCGAGACTGATGGAATCCATCTGCATGCCCATGATGACCGGAATGCAGAACGGATCGGCGGCCAGCTCGCCGCACAGGCAGACCTCGATCCCGGCGCGGTGGGCGGAATCCACGACCCATTTGATGGAGCGGACGATGGCCGGGTGCAAGGGCTGGTAGAGGTAGGACACGTCCTTGTTGGTGCGGTCGATGCCCAGGGTGTACTGAATGAGATCATTGGTGCCGATGCTGAAGAAATCCACTTCCCGGGCCAGAAAATCGGCCGTGGACACGGCGCTGGGAACCTCGATCATGATCCCGAGCGGCATGTCCTCGCGGAAACGGACGCCCTCGGCGTGCAGCTCGCGCTGCACCTCGCGGTAAAATTTCTTGGCTTCGACCAATTCCTGCAGCCCGGAAATCATGGGAAACATGATGGACACGTTGCCGAGCACGCCGGCCTTGAGGATGGCCCGCAGTTGGGTCCGGAACACGTCGCGGTGCTTCAGGCAGTAACGGATGGCGCGCAGACCCAGGGCGGGATTGCCCTCGGTCGAGGTCTGGGAGCGCATGAGCTTGTCCGCGCCCACGTCCAGCGTGCGGATAACCAGCTTTTTCGGCGCGACCAAGGCCGCCAGGTCCATGTAGATCTCGGTCAGCTCCTCTTCCGTCGGCATCTGGGATCGGGCCAGATAGCTGTACTCCGAACGGTAGAGTCCAACGCCCTCGCCGCCGTTGTCATTGACCGCGACCACTTCCTCGAACAATTCTATATTGGCCAGGACCTGCACCCGATACCCGTCGATGGTCTCGGCGGGCAGGTGGCAGGAGCGCATGATGGTCGCCTGATAGGACTCGAACTGGCTCTGCAGGTCGGTGTACCGAGCCAGTTCCTCCTCGTCGGGACTGAGAATGATGCGGCCGTGAAAGCCGTCCAGAATAATGATCTGGCCCTCGGACACGTCATCGGCCAAGCCCTCCACCCCGACCACGGCCGGAATTTGCAGCGAGCGGGCCAGAATGCCGGCGTGGGAGGTCTTGCCGCCCTGGGCCGTGGCGAAGGCCATGATCTTGTTCACTTCCAGCTCGATGGTGTCGGCCGGGCTCAGATCATGAGCCAGCAGGATGGCCCGGTGCTTGATGGCCCGCAGCCCCGTTTCCCGGCCCGAAAGCTTGGCCAGAACCCGCTCGGCCACCAGGCGCACGTCCTGCATGCGCTGGCGGAGATATTCGTCGTTGATGGCCGCGAAAATCTCCTCCACCTCGCTCACGCCGCGCTCCAGGGCCCACTCCGCGTTGATCCGGGCCGAGGCGACGTGATCCAGGCAGCGCTTGCGGAACTTCTGGTCCTTGAGCATCATCAGGTGGGATTCGATGATGGCGGCGTGTTCCTTCAAGTCCTCGGGCACCAGCATCAAGATCCGCTCCAGATCGCGGCGGGCGGCGTCAAAGGCCTGCTCCAGGCGCAGCGCCTCCATCGGTATGTCGCTCTGGGCCACGGCCTGCCGGAGGGTTCCCGAAAAATGGCACGTGTTCAGGGAGTGGGCCCGGCCAATGGCCACGCCAGCCGAAACAGGAATGCCATGCAGAATCTTGGATGACGTCAATGGTCCTCTCCGAACTTCTCCTCGAACAAACGACTCAAACCCTGCAGGGCCGACGCCGCGTCCGGGCCATGGGCGCGCAGGGTCAACTCCGTGCCCTGGGGCGCGGCCAGGGTCAGCACGTCTAAAATGGATTTGGCGTCGGCCTCGGCCTCGCGCGAACAGATGGTGATGGACGCCGCGTAGCGCTGCGCCTCCTGCGAAATCTTGCCCGCTGGTCGCGCGTGCAGCCCCAGGCTGTTGCTGACCCGAATGACTCTTTCCTGCACGTCACCCATATCCACCCCTAGATGCGAAACCATGCGAAAACCAGCTCCCACGGAATCAGCAGCCCCCCGCCGGCCAGCGCGGCCAGCAGCACGCAGCGGTCCCCAGTCCGAAAAACACTGCCCGCGGCCAGCAGGCAGGCCCCGCCGGCCCACGCCAAGCGCCAGGTCCCGACATCGGGCAGGATGGCCAGGGCGAACAGAGCCAGCAGCACGCCATTGGCCAGCTTGATCCGCGTGCCCCAGTCGATCAGATTCCAGGACTTCAGACGCTGCAAGAACGCCAAGCCCTGGGCATAGCCCCGGCCAAAGGTGTAGGCCTTGAAGATCTGCAAGACGATCAGACACGAGACCATCCACGCGCCCAGCAGCGCGGCGTGTTCCCGAACCGCCAGATTCATCCCGACCAGGGACCACAGGACCAGAAAACTACCGCCGAAAAAGGAATCGCCCAGCCCGGACAAGGTATACACCGTGGTCGAGCGCAGCTTGGACAAGAGGTCCGGAGGCAGGAGGCCGGCCGCGATCTTCTTCTCCATGGACAGAAAAATGCCCACCAAAAGCGGAGTCCAGAAGGGATGCGTGTTGTAGTGCTTCAGATACCTGCTTCTGGCCTTGCGCAAGGCCGAGAGATCGTTTCCGTACAGGGAGTGGAGCGCGGGTTCCATGATAAAGGACAGGCCGACATTCTGCATGCCCTTGGTATTGAAGGCGGAGCCCACCAAATACGTTCGCAGGAAAACCCGCAGCAGCACACGCGCATCCATCCGCCTACTCCGTCTTGGTCCCGTGTTCCATCAGCAACTCGTAAATCCGTTTGGCCGACCACCCCCGCACCCGGGCTTGAATCAAACGGGCCACGTCCTTGGGCCGTCCCCCCAGGTTCTGCATGGAGGGAATCAGGGCCAGCACATCCTCCTGGGTCGAAGCCGCCATGTCCTGGGGCGGACCGATGACCACGGTCACCTCGCCCAGCAATTCATCATCGCATTCAAGCGGTTGACCAAGGCGTCCGTTGATAAACTGCTCATGTTTTTTGGTCAATTCCCGGGCCAGACAAAATTCCCTCTCTCCCAAAACGGCGTGAGCCAGGGCCAGGGTTTCCGGGACGCGATTCTTGCGCTCGAAAAAGACCAACGTCGTTCGGACCTGCGCGTGTTCACGCAGCAACTCCCGCGCGTCTCCGCTTTTTCGCGGTAAAAAACCAAGAAACGTGAAGGGATATGGGGGAAGGCCGCTGGCCATGAGAGCGGTGATGGGCGCGCACGGACCGGGCACGGGGACAACGGCCGCGCCCTCGGCGCGGCACGCGGCCACCAAACGGTAGCCGGGATCGGCAATGAGGGGGGTGCCGGCGTCGGAAACCACGGCCACGCGCCGCCCGTCCCGCAACCAGTCCAGAACGTCGGCGATGCGTTCGGTTTCGTTGTGCTCGTGCAGGCTGACCAAACGCTTGCCCGTGATCCCGACCAACTGCAGCAAATGTCCGGCCCGCCGCGTGTCCTCGGCCAGGATCACATCGGCCTCCTCCAAGGTCTGCCGAGCCCGAGGCGAGAAATCACCAAGGTTGCCAAGCGGAGTGGCGACGACCCAAAGCGTTCCGTGCATCGATGATATCCTCCCAATGCTCGATATCGGTTTGGCCGTCACGAAAGACAATGCCGACCAAGTCGAAGCGACAGCTTCGGGACCACGCCTGCTCGCGGCAGAGATAGCGCGACGCGGCCCGGATCATGCGTGTCTGCTTGGCCCGCCCCACAGCCTCGCCCGGCTCCCCGTGCACGGTCCCGGATCTGGCCTTGACCTCGACAAAAACCAGGGCGCCCCGATCCTCGCAAATCAGGTCCAATTCACCATCCCGACAGCGAAAATTCCGCTCCACCACGCGCCACCCCTTTTCGCGGAGAAAAGCCGCCGCCAGATCCTCCCCAGCGCGGCCCGTGGTCAGATGCCGGGCAGGCACAATTGGCGCTCCCCGGGCTCCGGGCGGACGCCCCGAAAAGTCAGGCGGTGGACCGGGCTCGGTCCCAGACGGCGCAAGGCCTCCAAATGCGCCCTGGTGCCATAGCCTTTGTGCACGGCCAGACCATAGCCGGGATGGGCGTGGTCCGAAAAGGACATGAACTCGTCGCGAAAGGTCTTGGCCAGGATGGAGGCGGCGGAAATGCACGGACACAGCGCGTCCCCGCCCACCACGGCGGTCAGGGGAAGCGAGCACGGAAAGGGGCGGTTGCCGTCGACAAGAACCCGATGAGGACGCGCGGCCAAGGCATCGAGAGCCCGCGCCATGGCCAACAGGGTCGCTTGCAGGATATTGACCCGCTCGATCTCCCGAGGCCAGGAAAAACCTAAGGCCCAGGACACTGCCTGGGCCTTGATGGCTTGTGCGAGCACCGCGCGTTTCCGCGCGGTGAGCTTCTTGGAATCCGTCAATCCCGGGAGGTCATGGTTTAGAGGCAGGATGACCGCTCCCGCCACGACCGGCCCAGCCAAGCACCCGCGTCCCGCCTCGTCGATGCCGGCGACAAGGTCGCCATCCACGGGCAGAGGAATGCCGGCGCGAGGGGTGCGCAAACGCGGCCTACCAGGCGTTCTTGGTCTTGATGCGGGCGGCCTTGCCCTTCAGGTTGCGCAGGTAGTAAATGCGGCTCTGGCGCACAACACCCTCGGACACGACCTCGATGCGGTCGATGCAGGGGGCGTGCAGGGGAAAAATACGTTCCACGCCAACGCCATCGGACACCTTGCGCACGACGAACGTTCCGTCCGTGGTCCCGCGCTTGACCCGCAACACAACACCCTGAAAAACCTGGATGCGCTCTTTTTCGCCTTCGATGATCCGGGAATGCACCTTGACCGTGTCGCCTGCCCGGAATTTGGGAATGTCGGCACGCAGCTGCTCGCTTTCAATCTTCTGAATGATATTCATGGTTGTCTCCTTTATCTGAAGCAGCCGGTTGAGCTGCCGAGTGTGTGCGTTAGCCCGCGTCGCCCAACAGGCGGTCAACCATGATGGACGCGGCGGAGCGGACGGACAGGTGGTTGTACCTATCCATAAAACGGATGGCCCGCAACATGCCGTCGGCCTCGGCGATGACGGCGCGGTGCAGTCCATGTCCCGTGCCCAGGACCAACAGCACCGGCTCGTCATGGAGCCAGTCGGCGACCTGGGGAAAAGTCAGGGTCCCGGCCTTGGCGCTGGTGCAGATCACTTTCGGTCGCCGGCCGATCCGCGAGGCGATATCGCGCACCGCGCTCTCCAGCAGATCGACGACCCGCACCCGCCCCAGGGCTTCGCTCCGGTCCGGGTTGGCGTGGAGGCCATGCCCCGCACGCCAGTGTTCGATCAAGGTCTGGGCCAGATCACGCTGATCCTCGACCGGAGTGCACAGATAATATCCACCCAGGCCGTAGGTGCACGAAACGCGCGCAATATCGTGGAGGTCCAGATTTGTCAAAGAGGTTGTGATGGTCTGACCGCTTTTGTTCTCCACGGGATAGTGGACCAGGGCCACGAACAGGTTCCGTCCCCGCCGCGGCCGCTCCATCCCCTTGAGATACTGCACGTCCTCGTCCGAAAGCGCGGCCCGACCCAAAAGATCGGGGCGCAAGGCCAGGGTCGTCTCCAAACTCTGTTCCCGCCGCCAGGCGGCGATCCGGCCGTGATGCCCGGACGCAAGGACTTCCGGGACCTTGAGTCCCTCGTATTCCTCGGGCCGGGTATAGTGCGGATATTCGAGCACGTCAGAGCTGAAACTCTCCTCGTCCGCGCTTTCGTCCCGCCCCATGAAGTCCGGGATGAGCCGCCCCACGGCCTCGATCAGGCACAGGGCCCCGGTTTCCCCGCCATTGAGGACGAAATCCCCTACCGAGACCGGCTCGATGCGACAGACCTGCTCCAACCGGGCGTCGATCCCCTCGTAGCGGCCGCAGATGATCGCCAGTTCTTCTTCCTGGGCCAGTTCCCGCGCCAAGGATTGGGTCAGGGGGCGGCCCTTGGGGCTCATCATGAGCACGCGCGCGCAGGTCGGCAACGAGTCCAGGGCCCGCCGCAACGGGTCCACGGCCATGACCATGCCCGGGCCGCCGCCATAGGGGCGGTCATCGACATTGTGGTGTTTGTCCGTGGAAAAATCGCGGGGATTGATGAACGAAAATCGAACCAAACCCTTGTCCCGCGCCTTGGACAAAAGACCGCAGGACAAGGGCGAGTCAAAAAATTCCGGAAAAATGGAAAGTACCGAAAAACGCATTCCTACTCCCGCCCCGGACGACCGCCAGCCGACCGGCGCAGCGCCGGATCATGGATGTTGATAGAGTTCGAGCAATCCATCCGGCGGGTCGACCTGAATGGATCCGGCCTCCAGATCAATCTCGCGCACGAATTCTTCCACGGCCGGAAGCAGGATTTCATGCCCGGCGTCGTCGCGGATGAACCAGATCTCCTGACCGGCGATGTCCTGGATGTCCTCCAGGACGCCGATCCGGGTCCCGTTGACATGCCACACCGGCAGCCCGATCAAGTCCTCGGGCGGGAGCCCGTCCTCGTCCGGCTCGGGCAAGTCACGCTCCCGCGCCAGGATTTCGGCGCCGCGCCAGCCCTCGGCCTGGTCCCGGCCCTGGCTGCGATCGAGCATCAACAAGACGCGGCCTTGATGCGGACGCCAGCCCTCGACAAGGCACGGCTTGGGTTTCTTGCCGGGCAACCGCAGGTAGACGCGGGTCAAACCCTCAAAGATGAAAGGGGAGTCTGCATAGAGATCGATGCAGAGCTCCCCCCTGAGGCCATGTGGTTTTTCAACCCGACCCAGTTCCACGAGCTTGACCGGGTCCAATTTGTCTTCCGACACGCTACTCCAGGATTTCCAGGACGGAACGTTTTCGGGCCTTGGTCGAGGCCGCGCCCAAGATGGTGCGCATGGCCCGCGCCGTGCGCCCCTGCTTGCCGATGACCTTGCCCAAATCTTCCTTGGCGACCTTCAGCTCAATGACGGACGTCTGCTCGCCCTCGATTTCAGAAACAGAGACACTGTCCGGATTATCCACCAAAGACTTCGCGATGAATTCGATCAAATCCTTGAGCATGGGCACCTCCGCTGAAGAGTGGAATCGCACGTCGCGCCATCCGACAAGCCTTGGAGGTATTAATTACTGAATCCAGACTTTTTTAGCAAGGAGCGAACGGTATCCGTGGGCTGGGCGCCGCGCTCGATCCAGGTCTTGACCTTGTCCTGGTCGACCTTGATGTCGGCGGGTTCGGTCATGGGGTTGTAGTAGCCGACATAGTCCAGCGCGCGGCCATCACGGCGGGTCGCGCTGTCCACGGCCACGATGCGGTAAAACGGTTTCTTCTTGGAGCCCATGCGGGTCAGTCTGAGTTTCAAAGCCATTGTTGTTCTCCCTGAACTGAATGTAGTGCGCGGGTGCGTCGGAAGCGAGGGGCATGCCCACGCCATGTCGCCCACAGCCCGGCTATTTTTTCTTCCGTTGCTTTTTTTCCTTTTTGCGCCGTTCCTTGAGCTTGGCCGCCTCGGCGGCCGATTTCGCGGAACCTCCGGACATCCCCGGCATGCCGGCGGGCATTCCTGGCATGCCGCCCGGCAGCCCGCCCATGCCCGGAGGCATGCCCGGCATGCGGCCGCCCTGGGGCATGGACGGCATCTTCCCGCCAGCGATCTTCTTCATCATTTTCTGCATCTGCTCGAAGTTGCGCAAAAGCTGATTGACCTCGGTCACCGTGGTCCCGCTACCCTTGGCGATACGCTGCTTGCGGCTGGGATTGATGATCTTGGGGTCCCGGCGCTCGGCCATGGTCATGGAACTGATCATGGCCTCGACCTTGGCCAGTTCCTTGTCCGGCATCCGCACGTCCTCGAGCTGCTTGCGGATCTGTCCCATGCCGGGAATGAGTTTCAAAATTCCTTCCAACGAGCCCAACTTCTTGATGCGGCGCATCTGGGTCCGGAAATCTTCCAGATCGAACTCGGCCTTCTTGAATTTCTTCTCCAGGGCCTCGGCTTCCTTGGCGTCGATGGTCGACTGCGCCTTTTCGATCAGGGTCAGCACGTCGCCCATGCCCAGGATACGGGACGCGATCCGGTCCGGATGGAACACTTCCAGTTCGCTCAGGCGTTCGCCCGTGCCCACGAACTTGAGCGGTTTGCCGGTGATGGACTTGATGGACAGGGCCGCGCCGCCGCGGGCGTCGCCGTCCATCTTGGTCAGGACAACGCCGGTGATGTCGAGAATCTCGTCGAATTTCTCGGCCACGGTCACGGCGTCCTGACCGGTCATGGCGTCGGCCACGAACAAAATTTCATTGGGCCGGCATTTTTCCTTGATCCCGACCAACTCCTGCATGAGGGGCTCGTCGATATGCAGGCGACCCGCCGTGTCAAGCAGGATCACGGAGCAGCCCTTGAATTCCGCCTCGCGCAGGGCGTTGGCGCAGATATCCACCGGATTCATGTCCACGGTGGACGGATACACGGGAATGCCCAGCTCGGCCCCTAGCTTCTGCAGCTGATCGATGGCCGCCGGACGATAGACGTCGGCCGGAACCAAGTACGGCGCGTATTTCTGACGCCGCAGAAAAAGGGCGATCTTGGCGGCCGAGGTTGTCTTGCCCGAACCCTGCAGACCGGCCATCATGATCACGTAGGGGGGCTTGCCCTTGAAATCCAGAGCGCAGCTTTCACCGCCGAGCAAAGTGATCAGTTCATCATGAACGATCTTGATGACCTGCTGTCCCGGCGTGAGGCTGCCCAGGACATCCTGTCCCAGGGCTCGTTCCTTGACCCGCTCGACAAACTCCTTGACGACCTTGAAATTGACGTCCGCCTCCAGGAGAGCCATGCGCACTTCGCGCAATCCATCCTGAATATTGCTTTCGTCGAGACGCCCATGGCCTCGTAATTTTTTGAAGACCGATTCAAGCCGGTCGGACAAGCTGTCGAACATGGGGGAATACCTGTGCTAGGGAAAAGAAGTAGAGTTGCATAGACAAGAAGAGCCCATGCGTCAAGTAGGGGCGAACGGCGTTCGCCCCGGACAGCCGTCGAACCCGGCAAAACCGTGGCGTCTAGCCCCTCGCCTTGGCCACGGCGCGGGCGAACCCGGGCGCCGCGCCCCGGATCACGACCTCGTCCACGCAAAACGCCAACCGGAAATACCCAGGATAGCCGAAACCCGAGCCCGGAACAGCCAGGATCTGCTCCTCCATCAACGTGTTGACAAAGGCCGTGTCATCACCGCCCGTGGGAATGCGCGGAAAGAAATAGAACGCGCCCTGGGGCGGAGAAAACTCGAAACCGGCCACACGCAGAACCTCGGCCATGGCGTCGCGACGCCGGGCGTAGACCGAGGCGTCGACCTCGTGGCCAAGCGCCCGGGCCAGGA
Organism: uncultured Desulfovibrionaceae bacterium; assembly: GCA_964384665.1. Taxonomy (GTDB): domain Bacteria; phylum Desulfobacterota; class Desulfovibrionia; order Desulfovibrionales; family Desulfomicrobiaceae; genus Desulfomicrobium. Next base: position 11,951 of record CAYLNA010000028.1, read on the forward strand.
GCTTCTGCCCCACGGCCGGAGCGTTGACGAACCCGAGAATGCGGTTGGTCAGAATCACGCCGGCCACGAGCGTATCCCCTTCGGGCATGGCGGGATTGACGGCCACATAGCCGACCCGCTCCCCGGCCAGGGCCAGGTTCTTGGAAAAGGAGCTGACCACGACGCTGTGTTCGTAAAGCGGAAAAATGGCCGGAACCAGCGCCCCGTCATAGGCCAAAAAGCGGTATGGCTCGTCGGATACCAGCAGGATGGGCCGACCCGTCTTGGCCGAGGCGGCGCGGAGCATGTCGGCCAGTCGCCCGAGTTCCTCCCGCGTGTAGATCCGCCCCGTGGGATTGTTCGGAGAATTGATCAGCACGCAACGGGTTCGGGCCGTGATGGCGCCGGCGATGGCCTTCAAGTCAAGGGCGAAGGTCAAGGGCGCGGACGGCACGGGCTTGAGCACGCCGCGAAAATTCTCGACATAAAATCCGTATTCCACAAAATATGGAGCCGGGCAGATCACTTCGTCCCCGGGTTCGAGCACGGCCCGAAACAAAGCATTGATCCCGCCGGCCGCGCCACAGGTGACCACCACCCGATCCGCCCCAATCCGGACTTCCTGCTCGGCCGAGACCACCTCCGCCAAGCGCTCGCGCACCTGGGGATAGCCCGCGTTGGGCATGTACCCGAACGCGAAGGGCTTCTCGGCGTCATCGGCCAACTCGCGCAGGCCCTCGGCCACGACCGCCGGCGGGGCCAGATCCGGGTTGCCCAGGCTGAAATCATACACGTTTTCCGGGCCGAACTTCTTCTTCAGCTCGATGCCCGCCTCGAACATGCGCCGAATCCAGGACGCCTTGGACAAATACCCCTCGACCTGACTGCTCAATATCATGCCATGCTCCATCCGGCCGAACTCTAGATGTTCAAGCCGATCTTTCTGTACTCGCTCAATTTATTGCGCAGGGTGCGCACGGAAATTCCCAGCAGCTCCGAGGCCTTGGTCCGGTTGCCCATGGTCTTGTCCAGGCTTTTCATGATCAAGTGCATTTCCATTTCCTGAATGGTGGGGATGCGGCCATCGGCGTCCGGCGGAGCGGACACGGTCAGGGGCGGCAACTCGCCCTCTTCCTCCGTTTCCGCGTCCGTCTCGACGACGTCTCCCCCGTGCGTTGGATCCCAATCCTGGCCATTCATCAAGAAATGCACGGTGCGAATGGGGCCGGGGCCGGCCAGCAGCACGGCCCGTTCCATCAGATTTTGCAGCTCGCGCACATTGCCGGGCCAAGCATAGTCCAACAGCCAGGTCGCGGCTTCCTCGGACAAGCGCAGCGCATCCAGGCCATATTCGCGAGTGTAACGGGCCATGAAATATTCGGCCAGCAGCAGGACGTCCTCGCCCCGCTCGCGTAGCGGAGGCAGGCGCAAAGGGATGACGTTCAGGCGATAAAACAGATCCTGTCGGAACTCCCCGCGCTCCACGCTCTGTTCCAAATTGCGGTTGGTGGTGGCCAGGACGCGCACGTCCACCTTGACGGTCTCGGTCCCGCCGACGCGGTCGATCTCGCCTTCCTGCAGGGCGCGCAGCAGCTTGGCTTGCAGGGCCAAATCCATCTCGGAAATTTCATCCAGCAGCAACGTCCCGCTGGACGCCAGTTCGAACTTACCGAGCTTGCGGGCGATGGCCCCGGTGAACGCGCCTTTCTCGTGGCCGAAGAGTTCGCTCTCCAGCAGATGCTCGGGCAGGGCCGCGCAGTTCACAGCCACGAACGGGCCATTCTCCCGCCCCGAATGGGCGTGGATGTAGCGCGCGAACATCTCCTTGCCCGTGCCGGATTCGCCGGAAATCAGGACCGTGGCCTTGGACCCGGCCACCTGCCGCGCCAAGGCCAAAACCCGGGTCACGGCCGGATGCGCCCCGATGATGGCCGAGGCCCGCGCCGGGGCGACCGGCGGGCGAGGCGCCGCTGGCGCGTCCTGGGGCAAGACGGCCTGGATTTTCTCCCACGACAACGGCGTCAGCCAATAATCCTGGGCTCCCAATTCCATATAATATTTCGCTTCCTCGACGCTGCCCTTGTCCGTGAACACGATCACCGGAATAGCGCTCGCCGCCAAGCGGGGCGAGTCGAACAAATCCTGGGCGCGGTATCCGGGCAAAGCGGGCTGGGTGAAAATCAGGTCGGGCTTGCGGCCATCAAGAACCTTCAACGCCGAAGCCCGGTCCTCGACAACCAGGGCCTGGCATTCATGACGCTTCAAGTCCGCATGGATCGGCGAGATGAATTCGGAACGCGCGATAAAGAGAATTCGTGTGGACGCCATGACGCCATCTGCTATCTTTTCCGCCGGTTCTTGGCAATACAGGGACCCTGTTCCCGACTTGCCCAGCTCTTTTCCCTCTGCTAGGGCTAGCCCTGTTTTCGCCCGCCACCCCGCGCCGCCGCAATGGCCAACCGGAACGGCGGCTGGCCATTGCGGTTCCGACATCCATTGGATATGGGGCCTGCTTCACGGCCGCTTCCTCCTGGCCATGCCCGATCCCGCGCCCCGCGCGGACCTGGCCACGCTCACAAAACGGCTTCGGCGCGACAGCCTGGCCACGAAAATTCTGGAAATCCATGCGCAAACCGGTTTTGTTTCGGGTCACGAACAACCTGAACGTGGGCGGCGTCCAACGGCGACTGCGCGCCCTGCTGCCCCTGCTGACGACGCATTACGATGTACATGTCGTGACCTATAAAGAAAAAGGCGTCTTCTTCGAAGAGCTGGCCGAGCGTGGCGTCACGACGCATTTCCTGCCCCGCGACGGGCACTGGAACCCTGTCGCGATCTGGAAACTGGCCCGACTCTTCCGCGAACACCGCGCCGACATCGTGCACACCCACTCCTTCGGCGGCAACATCTTCGGCATCCAAGCCGCGGCCTTGGCCCGCGTGCCGGTGCGCATCGGCCAGGCCCACCTGAGCGACCTGCACTGGTATGGCAAAACCGCCCTGCGCCGCAAAAAACAAATCCTGGAAGAACGCGTGGTGCACCGCCTGTTTTCGCACAAGGTCCTTTTCGTGTCCCAGGAATCACGAGCATATTTCAAGCGCCATACCAAACTTCCGGATTCCATGCTGGCCGTTCTGCACAATGGCCTCGCCTGGCCCGAGGCGACCGCGCCCGCTCCCCGCTCCGAACTGGGCCTGCCGAACGGAAAAAAATTGATCGGCTTTGTCGGCCGTCTGGCGCGCGGCAAAGGCGTCGGACAGTTTCTGGATATGGCCCGACAGGCCCGGATCCAGGCTCCAGACAGATTTCACTTCGCCGTCATCGGCGATGGCGGAGGCTTGGCCGCATACCGGCAATGGGTTCACGCCCATGATCTGGACGCCCACGTCACGTTTTTAGGCGAACGCCGCGACATCCACCGCTGCTACGCGACCCTCGATTGCCTGATGTTCTGCTCCGAACCCGGAGTCGAGGGCATGCCCGGCGTGGTGCTGGAAGCCTGCGCCCACGGCTTGCCCGTCCTGGCCCGCAAGACCGCGCCCATCGAGGAAATCCGGGCCCATTACGACCGCATCGCCGTCCTCGACGACACACAGCCCGCCGCCGAGCAACTGAATGCGGCTCTGGGCCTGCCCCCGGCGGATCCATCGCGGCTGCGAGCGGAATTTTCCATCGAGGCCATGCGGGATCGAACCATCGCTCTCTATGAAGACCTGACAAGGCGCGTTCGGCGATGAACGCACTGCATCTGACTCAATCCCTTTTGGGCGCACTCGTCCCGGTGCTGTGCTACCATCAGGTGCGTCCGGACAGCGGCATGACGCCGGAAAAATTCGGCCGACAGCTGGACCTGATTCAAAAATTGGG
>CAYLNA010000029.1:0-15742 GCA_964384665.1 uncultured Desulfovibrionaceae bacterium
GAGCCCGTGCCGCAAGCGCCGCGCTATATCGTGACCGTGGCCGGGGTGGGGTATCGATTGGAGGGCGCCTGACCCGGCGCGGGCGTTGAGGTCGCCGGCCGGGAGACGTACCAGGATGACATATGACGGATGACCCACGCGCGATTTTCGCCATCGGCGACATCCACGGCTGCCACCGGCGCCTGGAGGAGCTGCTCGCCCGCCTGCCCGTGGATCGGGAGCGGGACGCGTTGGTTTTCCTGGGCGACTACATCAACCGGGGGCCGGACTCCCGGCTCGTGATCGAAACCCTCTTGCGCGTGCGGGAGGACTATCCCCGCAGCGTCTTTTTGATGGGCAACCACGAGGAGATGCTGCTGTCCTACGGGGCCACCGGCGACGTGGAGCGCTTCCGTCTGCTCCAGGCCATGGGCGTGCAGCCGACTCTCGCCAGCTACTCCGCTCGCGCCCGAGACGTGCGCGGCCTGGACTTCCTGCCTTTCGCCCACCTGGAGTTTCTGCACGCGCTGCGTCTGACCTGGCGCGCCGGCTCGTTCCTGTTCACGCACGCCGACATCGCCGCCCCGGTGGACCGCGCCGACCGGAGGTCGTCAAGCCTGGACTGTTTGCTGTCCAGCCGCCGTTTGGCTCGGGAGGAGGCGGACGTGGGCGGGGACGTGGTCGTGTTCGGACACACGCCCTTTTCCATGCCGCTGGTCATGCCCGGCCGGATCGGCATCGATACCGGCGCGGTTTATGGCGGTTTGCTCACGGCCGTGGAATTGCCGGCGCTTCGTTTCTATCATTCCTGATCGTTTTGGCGCAGGGCCTCTTCCGCGTCCAGGCAGCCGGCCAGAAAGGCCCGCGCCAGGCGGCGAGGGGTCGCGTCGTCGCCCATGACCGCGTCCAGGCAGCGGGTGAAGCCGATCAGGCGTCCCAGCATGACCAGCCGTTCGCGGGTCGCCTCCCGGTTCGCCCCGGTCAGGGCCGCCGTGAACAGGTCCCCTTGCACGGAGGTGGTGAATCCGTTCGCGCGCAGCACCTCGTCCAGGAAACGGGTCCGGCGTTCGGCGCGACGCGGCCCGGCGCCGCCGCCCTGGAAGCGGAAGCGGATGTGGTTGGTCTGGGCGCCCTCGCCGCAGAGGGCGTCCAACATGGCGAAATGGTATTCCACCCGACTGTTCAGATTGAGATAGTCGCCGCCCGCCAGGGCGTAGTTGAAGGACCCCACCGGCCGGGCCGAGACCCGGTCGAGGAGATCGCGGGAGAGAATCCTGGACATGGCCGTGACTTGGGGCGCGACGTGCCAGGACAGTCCGGGCGTGGTCAGACCTTCGCACAGGGCCTTGAGCGGGGTGCTCCGGATGTCGTCCGGGCCGAGAAGGGCGCGGCGGAACATGCCGGCTTTGCCGCGCTCCCGGCGCACGCCGCCGCCCACGTCGATGACCAAGAAATGGAAGGGCACGCCCAGGTCCAGGGGCCGGAGCAGTCCGCCGGCCCGCTCCATGACCTCGTCTCCGGCCTGAAACATGCGCAGGACGGCCATTTCGTGCGCGTAGCGGATCAGGTCGTGCACGGTGCGGCATGTTCGCGGTCCATGGCCCAGGGTGTCGGTGTCGGTCAAGTTGAGGGGCGTGACCAGGGCGCGCAGCGCGTGGCGCGCGGTTTCCGGGCTTTCGTCCGCACGGCTGTCCGGCGCGTCGGGGCGTCCGGCGGGCCGGCGCGCGTTCGCGGTCCGCAGCGCGGGCGGGGCCTCCAGTACCTGCGCGTTATCCGCGTCGAGCACGATCCACTGGCCGGAATCCAGGACGCGCGTCGCGTTGCCCGTTCCGGTGATCATGGGCGTCGCGTATTCGCGGGCCACGCAGGACAGATGGTCGGTCGGGTTGCCCGTGTCCACGATGACTCCGGCCACGATGGGCAGGAATCTGGCCGCCTCGACCAAGCCTTGGGGCAGAATCAGAATGCGTCGTCCGGCTTCGTCCGGTGGCAGGCCCCGCATGGCCTGGACCAGCTCGGCCGTGGAGGGGGCGACGAGGGCCCGGCCCACGGCCTTGCCCGGACAGGCGCTCATGCCGGTCAGCAAGGCCGTGGCCGCCGGAGCCACGGGCGCGCCGCTTCCCGGCGCCACGCGCAGGGGGCGGGCCTGCAGAAGGACGACGTTTGCTTCGTCGTCCACGGCCCACTCGATGTCCTGGGGCATGCCGTCCAGATTTTCGATCATCTCGCCCAGGCGGGCCAGCCGCTCGATCTGCTCCGCGCCGAGCAGCGCCCGATCCCGTTCTTCTTCCGGAACATCTTCCCGACGCACGCCGCCGTCCGGCAGCGGCACCTCGCGCGTGGTCTTGCGCGCCACGATCGCCTCATGGTCCGGCGTGTCCGTGGCCGGGGACGCGTCCAGACGCCACGGGCGGTACAGATCGGCCGGAGCGCCGCCGCCCACGGCCAGCGTGCCCAGGCCGGGCACGGCGCTGATGAGCATCCGGCCTTCGCGCGGCTTGGCCGGATCGCGGGTCATGAGCACGCCGGCGCAGCGAGGCCGGACCATGAGCTGGCAGAGCACGGCCAGATGCGCGTCCTCGCCGTCCAGTCCCGCGTGCCGCCGGTAGGACATGGCCCTGGGGCTGAAGGCGCTGGCCACCACCTCGCGGTAGGCGTCGCACAGGGCCTCGAAGCCGCGAACATTGAGCACGCTCGTGAATTGGCCGGCGAAGGTGTGCTCTGGCCTGTCCTCGGCCGCGCCGCTGCTGCGCATGCTCACCGCCGCGTCGGGCCGACCGGCCGTGAGCCGGGCGTGGGAGTCTCGCAGGCAGGCCTCGAAATCCCTGGGCAAGGGCGCGGCCAGGATGGCTTCCCGGATGCGCCGCGCCGCGTCGGTCATGTCGGCGTGGCCGTGCTGGACCGCGCGGAGCGCGTCCTGAATCGTCCGCGCCAAGTCGCCGGAGTCCAGAAAGGTGCGGCAGACCCGCGTGGTGCAGACGAAACCGTCCGGCACGGGCAGGCCCATGCGCCGCAGCAGGCCCAGGTTGGCCGCCTTGTTGCCGGCTTGGCGGGCGGCGTTGCCATCGAGATCGTCCAGGGAGCGGCACCAGGAAAAGCGGCCCGTGTCGGAGGCCGTCGCGTCCAGGGCGGCGCGCACTTTTTGGGCCAGGGCCCCATGCGTGGCGTACAGTCCGGCATGGGCGTCGCCGGAGAGCAGATTCAGACCGTCCACGAGTTCCCCGGTCACATCCAGCAATTCCTCGCCCAGGTCGGTCAGATCGCCGTCCTCGCCCTGGGCCAGCAGGCCGTCGATGCCGACGATGAGTTCCAGGGCGCGGGCGTTGTTTTCCAGAAAAACGCGGAAGGCGTGGTAGCGCGCCTTGAGTTGGAGCATGGCCCAGGCCTCGTCGCGGGCCGTGCGTTCCTTCCAGCGGGCGAGCAGGGCGCGAAATGGATTCATGCTTCCTCCGTGTCGGAGCGCGGCGCGCGGATTGCGTCGAAGGCCGCCGCGAGGCGGTCCACGTCGGCGTCGGAGCGCATGGCCGTGTCTTGCTGGCGGCAAAACGCGGTCAGGCAGCCCAGGGTCCGCAAGGCTTCGTGCATGTCCTCGGCATCGACCAGCTTGAGGCGCCCCGCGACCAGATCCCCGGTGCGCGTGACCCGAAAATCCATGCGTTCCAGCACCCCGCCCACGAAGCGGGCCCGGCGCTCCCGTCCCTTGCCGCCGGCCGCGCCGCCCCCGAAGCGGAACGAGACGTGGTTGCGGCTCTGGTCCGGGCCGATCAGGGCGTCGACCACGCTGAAGTGGTAGCCCGTGCGCAGGCTGAGATTGAGATAATCCTGGTCGATCACGGCCAGGCTTTCCTCCAGGGTGTCCGCTCCGGCCTGGAGCAGTCGCGTGGTCTGGGGCAGGCTGGCGACGATGTCGCCCAGGCCGAGGCGCGCGCCCTCCGCGTCCCAGGCCCGGGACTGGGTCAGGCCGCGCAGGAAATGGATGAACGGCAGGGAGCGGACGTCCTCCGGGCCGGGGTGGTCGCCGGCGGCCGAATCCAAACCTCGGCCAATGTCCAGCACGCGCACGGCCAGGGGCAGGTCCAGGCGCAGGCGGCGGGAGCGGATCGCGCCCAGTTCCGGACGGCGGTCCTGGAAATGGGCCAGCTCGTCCACGGCGCGTTCGTGGCAGTAATGGAGAAGGTCGTGCATGGTCCGGCAGCCCTCGGGACTGAATTCTGCGGCCTCGGGATCGGTCAGGTGCAGGGGCATGATGAACCGCAGCAGGCGGCGCAGGGTGCGGTATTCCGGGTCCGAGGGGATGAGGCCGCCCTCGGCCGAGAAGCGGAGCAGTTCGTCGAGCACGCCCGCGTAGACTCTGCCCTCGGCCGCGTCCACGGTGATCTCGGTTCCGTGGGGAATGCGACGCAGGGCCTCGGGTGCGCCGAAGACGGCCGGCAGGCGTAGTTCGCGGGCCACTGTGGCCAGATGCCCGGCTGCGGAGCCCTGTTCGGTGACGATGGCCGCAGCCCGGCGCAGGATGGGCGCGAGCCGGGGGGACGCGGTGCGGGCCACGGCCACCGCGCCCAGGGGAAACGCGCCGGGGTTCGAGTCCTCGCGCACGTGCGCGGCCTGGCCGGCGGCCACGCCGGACTGCACCGGCTGCCCGCCCTGGCAGAGGACGGTGGCTCGGGCCAGGCACGCCGCCACGTCCACGCCCGTCGTTTTTTTGACCGGCAGGGGGCGGGCGCGGAGCACGCGGGGGGCGAGGCCGCCGCTCCAACGCATCTCGACCGCCGCGCCGAGCATGCGTTCCAGCACCATGGCCGTTTCGGTCAGGGCGGTGAGGACGGACGGGAGAACCAGGGCCGATCCGCGCCGCGGGCGGCCTGGACCTTGGTCCGTGGCGCGCAGGCCGTCCTCGAAGCGGGTTCCGGGCGGCCGGACGCCGAGGGTGGACGCGGTCAGGGTGCAGGGATGGGCGCGGCGCACCAGGTAGGTGTCCTTTCCGGTTCCGACGTCGTACGCCCAGGCCTCGATGCGCGCCTGTCCGGGCGCGGCGTCGTCCTGGGTGCGGACCACCCCGGCCACGCCGCCGGGGTCGCGCATGACGAGGACGCACAGGGGGCGGCGTTCCGCCTGGGCCATGGCCTTGCGGATGGCTGCGGCCACTTCGCGGGCCGTGGCGGCCTTGGGCATGGTCAGAGTGAAAAGGTCGGCGGACTCCGGCATTTCGTCGGTCGACTCGCCGATGCCGATGATCCGCGTCATCTCCCGGTCTCCGTCGCGCGGCGCCCATGCGGCCAGGACTTCGGCCAGGGCCTGCTCGGCGAGGGGATATTTGTCGGGTGTTCGCAGGGCGTCCACGCCCGGCGCGAGCAGCACGACGCCCTCGGCCACGGGCAGCCCGGCGTGGCGTCCCAGCTCCGCCAGGCACACGGGCTCGATCCCGGCCACGGATTCCAGCTCCCAGCCCACCTCGGCCAGGGACAGGGCCAGGGGCGTATCCTCCGACTGTCCGGCCAGAATGGCGTTCAGGATGCCGAGGATATTTTCGTGGCGGTCATACAGGGGCGCATGGGCGTTGCCGGTCAGGGCGTTCAGGCAATAGACGCTGTGGTGGACCTGGGTGGCGACGCGGCGCACCGAATTGATCAGGAAGGTCTGGTCGAAGATATATTCTCCGCCCAGGGTCTGCTCCATTTCGGCCATGAGGGAGAGGGCGGCGTTGTTCAGCTTCAGGATGCGCCGGAAGTTGGTGAACAGGGCCTGAAGACGCCAGATGTCCGCCTCGGGCGGGCTGGCGGAGGAAAAGCGGAACCAGGCCACGGATTCAACCCTGGTCCGCTGGCGCGGCGCGCAGTTCGGTTTCGATGCGGCGCACGCAGTCGATGATGTCCCCGAGTTTGAACGGCTTGGCCACGAAGTCGAAGGCGCCCTTGCGGAAGGATTCCTTGGCCGTCTCCAGGGTGGCGAAGCCGGTGATGATGATGACCCGCGTGCGCGGCGAGGATTCGAGGGCCTTGTCCAGAACCTGCATGCCGTCGGCGCCTTCCATCTTCAGGTCCGTGATGACGATGTCGAAAGGGCGCTCCTTGAGTCGTTCCAGGGCCGTGGGGCTGCTGTTGAAGGTTTCGACCTCGTAGCCGGATTTTTGGAAAATGGGCTTGAGGCGTTTGCACACGATGGGCTCGTCATCGAGAACCAGGATGCGCAGTCGGGGCGGCAAGGTGTTCGATTCCGTGGTCATGTTCTCCTCCACAAAGTTCGTGCGTGGCGTGCAGGAATGTCTGGACATGGCGGCGCACGTCATCCTCGGAATGCATGCGCGCGTCGAGCTGGCGGGCGTATCCGACCAGAGCGCCGAGCATGCGCATGCGCCGGGCCATGCGCGTCGCGTCAAGTTTCTTGACCCGGCCTACGACGAGATCTCCATGAATTTCAACCCGAAAGTCGAACCGCTCCAGGATTTCGGCCAGGAACTTGGCCCGGCGCGAGCGGCGGATGAATTCCGTCACCCCGCCCATGAAGCGGAAATAGATGTAGTTGTCGTTGATCTCGTCGCAGACATAGGCGTTGATGATGTTGAAATGGTAGCCCAGGCGCATGTTCAGGTTCATATAGTTGGGCAGGACCACGGCCAAGTTGCGACCGATCTGGTCCGGGGCGGCCAGGGCGGAGCTGAAGGTGCGGGTCAGGCTGGACATGAAGCTGCCCAGGTTCACGGGAACGGGATCGGTGCGCCACATGCCGCAGTCGATGCCGATGATGAAATCCTTGAAGAGCGGACAGGCGATGTCCTCGACTCGCACTTCCCGCGCGTCCGGCAGACAGGTCGCCCCCTCGCCCCCGTCGATGACCACGAGTCCCAGCGGGATGGTCGTGATGAGTCGTTTGGGCGTGGAGTGGCGCTGGTCGCCGTGGCGTTCGCTCAGGGCGATGAGTTCGCGGATCGCGTTCTCGTGGATGTAGCGCGTGATGTCGTGATAGGTGCGGCAGGCGTGGGGCGCGAAGCTTTCGCTGGATGGGTCGATCAGGTTGAGCGGGGCGATATGGGCGAGCAGCCGGCGCAGCAGGCGGTACTCGTAGGTGTCCTCGAAGACTTCGGCCTCGGTCAGCTCGAAGCGGTCCAAGGCGCGGATGCGGCCCCGGTAGACCACGCCCTGGGAGCAGTCGAGGGTGATTTCGTCCCCATCGCGCAGCAGGCGCGTGGCCACTTCCGCGCCGACCAGGGCCGGGATCCGGAATTCGCGGGCGATGGTGGCCATGTGCCCGGTGGGCGACCCGATGTCCGTGATGATGCCGCGCGCCTTGCGCATGACCCGCGAGTAGCGGGGCGAGGTGTGCCGCGCGACCAGAATGGCGCCGTCGGGAAACGTGTCCAGATCCCTGTCCGTGCGCACCACCCGCGCCGGGCCCGAGGCCAAGCCGCGTTGAGCGATGTGCCCACGCCCGGAAAAAATGATTTCCGCGTCCCGCGTGGCCTCGGCCACGCCCGGTTCGGTCGTGTCGGGCGCGGCCCAGAAACGAAGGGGGCGGGTTTGCAGGATGACCAGACGGCCCTGGCGGTCGAAGGTCCACTCGATGTCCTGGGGGCGTTTGGCGTACCGCTCCAGGGCCATGGCCGCCTCGGCCAGTTCGCGGAGTTGGGCCGGGGAGAGCAGGGCGTCCTCCGGAGAGACGGAGACGACGGCGTGCGGGGGAACGCGGTCCAGGGTCAGGGTCGTGGTCGGGGCGGAGCCGTCCACGACGGCCGCGCATTGCCCGCGCACCATGCCGAGCGCCATGACGCCCTCGGCCACGTGCGGGGCATAGGTATGCAGCACGCCGCTGACCTCCCCGTCGAGCATAATCTGGACGCCCACGGCCATGGCCACCTCGTGCTCCCGAAAACCGCGCAGGACGCGATAGCGCCAAGCCGTGGCCGAATAAGCGCTGGCCACGACCTCGCGGTAGGCGTCGAGCACGTCGTCCCGGCCGATGCCCAGCACCGAGGCGTATTGGCCGGCGAAGCTCGATTCGCCATCCTCGTGCCAGGCGCTGCTGCGCACGGCCAGCACGGCGCCGGCCGGGCGACCCTTGAGCAGCCTGTCCGTTTCGGCCTGGATTTTCTTGGCCAGGCCGCGCGGCAGAGGCGCGGTCAGGATGCGTTGGCGCATGTCCTCCGACAACTCCCGCAGGGTTGCGTCGGAGCCGTCCCAAACCTCCATGGCGTCCGCGGCGCGTTGCAACAGGCCGTCCTGGTTCATGAAATCGAAAAAAGCCCTGGTGGTGATCACGAATCCGTCCGGCACCGTCAGGCTCAGGCGGGCGCGCGCCTCGCCGAGATGGGCGACCTTGCTCCCGGCCTGTTCGGCCTGTTCCGCGCCGATGCTTTCCAGGGGCAGCACATACTCGTAGCCGCTGACTGGCGGATGGCCGGAAAGCTCCTGTTCGAGCTGGTGCCGGATGTGCTCGAAGGCCTTGAACAGCTCCACGTTCTTGCGTTGGGACAGCATGCTCAGGTCCGAGATGAGCTGAAAGACCTGCGCGCCGATCCGTTCGGTGATCTGTTCGAGGTAATGGCGGTCGAAAACGTATTCGCCTCCCAGCTTGTCGCCCATGTCGGCCATGAGTTCCAGCACGCGGTTGTTGCGCTCCAGAATGTTCTGGAATTTTTTGAACTGGACCGCGAAGGGCAGTTGCCGGGACCCGTGGCGCCAGGAGGCGAATACGCGGCGGATGTCCATATGATTCTGGCCTAGTGCGCGCCCTTGCTCTGAAAGACCATGCCGATGGCCAGCCCGCTCAGAATGGCGATGGCCGTGGCCAGGACGCCGTAGGTCAGGCCGTTGTCGAAGGCCATGTGGTTGAGCCAGGCGGGCAGGCCGACCAGCTGCGCCCGGACGGGCGTGCTCACGCCGCCGATCGTTTCGCCGTCGCGCAGGGCCAGGGCTTCCAGACGGTATTCGCCCGGCGTCAGGCCCGAGGGCACGCCGATGCTGGCCGAGAAGGACCGTTCGGCGCCTTGGTCCGCGTCCAGTTTCACGGGCAGGGGGGATTCCGCGTACAGACCGTCATGGACCTTGAGGGACAGAAGCTCCTGGAGGGCGTCCAGATTGGCGCTGGACGCGCCCGTGTTCTGGGTGATGCCGTCGCGCAAGCCCTCGATGCGCAGGCTCTGGCCCACGCGGCCCAAGTCCGCGAAGGGCTTCGAGGTCGCGATCAGGTAGGCGTTGGGCACGTTCTCGAATTCGACGGCGCCGACGTTCATCCACAGCAGGCCGAAGACCTTGCCCTTTTCCCGCAAATGCAGGGTTTGCGGCGCGCCGACCAGGCGCAGGGCGACGTCCGCTCCGGCGGGGACGACTCCGGAGACCTTGAGGGTGGCCCCGTTGTAGAAGGTGTCCATGAGGATGCCGTCCGGAGCCGAGGAAAAGCGGACCTCGCCATCGGCCAGGGCTCCTGACGCCCAGATGCAGCCGGCGACCAGGATCGCGGAACACAACCAAACCATGCGTGAGATCATTTTAGTGTCCTCCCATGTATGCCAAAAGGATGTCGGGTCTGGCCAACAGGTCGTAGAGCATCTTGACCATGACCACGAGCACCAGCGAGGCGAGCATGATCTTGAGCTGTTCGCCCCCGAGTTTCTTGCCGATCTTGGCCCCGACCTGGGCGCCCACGGACGAGCCGATGAGGAGCAGGAGAGCCAGGATGAAATCCACGGTATGGTTTTGAGCCGCCTGCATGATGGTGACATTGATGCATGTGAACAGAATCTGAAACAGGCTGGTGCCCACGACCACGTGCATGGGCATGCGCAGGAGGTAGACCATGACCGGGACCATGATGAATCCGCCGCCCACGCCCATGATCGCGGCCAGCACGCCGACCATGACGCCCAGTACGAGCGGCATGAACAGGGACATGCGCACGCCGGAGCGGGGGAAATCCATCTGCAACGGAAGGCTGGCCAGCATGCGGGCGTAGGTCGATTCCTTCTGGGGCTGGGTCTCGATCTTGGGTTTGCCCGCCGCGCGCATGGATTGGAGGCTTTCCAGGAACATGTAGCCGCCGACAAAGCCGAGCATGAGCACGTAGGTGATGCTGATCAGAAAATCCGCGTTGCCCAGCTGGCGGAGGACCTTGATGATCTGCACGCCGACCGTGCCGCCGAGAATGCCGCCGATCAACAGCAGCAGCCCCATCTTGATGTCCACGTTGCCCATGCGGAAGTGGGCGAAGGTGCCGGACGTGGACGCGCCGACGATTTGGTTGGAGTCCGAGGCAGCGGCCACGGTGGGCGGAATGCCGAACATCATCAGCAGCGGGGTCATCAGGAATCCGCCGCCCACGCCGAAAATTCCCGAGAGCAGCCCAACGGCGCCCCCGAGGCCCAGGATGGCCAGGATGTTCACGCTGTTCCCGGCGATGGGCAAATAGAGATATAGCGAAAGATCCATACCTTTTCCTCTTCCTCTCCGTTACGTTATGAGCAGGGTGCTTTCTTGGGAGAAACGCTTTCCACGCGGCAGACAATCCGATGTCGGATGGCGCGCAGGGTCGCGGATTCCCGTTCCGGGTTCCGCGTTTCTCCGTCGGTGATTTCGTAAATCAGCAGGGTGACCTTGTTGGTGTTCGCGAAGGCGATCACTTCCTCGTAATACACTCCCTCCGTGATGAAATAGTTGATGCGGACGCCCTCGGCCTTGGCCGCCTCCATGAGGAGTTCGAGCCGCTGTCTGAGCGCCTGCTCCATCTCCGTTTCAGAGTGGGACAGGGCTCGGTCTTGGGGGGCGCGAACCAGCAGGACGTTCACCTGCACCTGAAGTCGGCGCGACAGGGCGCACGCCCGGGAAAACGCGTCCCAGGCTTCATGTTTTCCGTCGATCGCAACGAGTACGTTTTCCATGGAATTCCTCGCAATACGGTCTGGGGAGCAAGGCCGGCGCCAGATGCCCTTTGCGTTGTTTTGTTATTGAATACAGTGTTTTGTTATTTTTCGGCTGAAATGACGAGGTAATAATGTTTCAATTTGAAATTTTTTGGGGTAATCTGGTCATATCTTTGTTCCAAATTGAACAATCTTTACCGCGAGGGCTCGCGCCATGATTTCCGTCGCCTCGGTGCTTTCCGCTTCTGTTGGCCGTCTGTTCCGGCATCTGCATTTCGGCTCCATCAAGGGAAAAATATTCGTCGTCTTTGCCGTGACCATTTTGTCCACGGCCGCCCTGACCGGCTTGAACCACTGGAACCTGTCCCTGGTCATGGAACGCATGCTGCTCAGCGAAAGCTACGACGACCTGCTGAACAACATTTTGGAAGTGCGCCGGTTCGAGAAAAATTATCTGATCTATGAGGACGTGGGGAGCATCGCCGAGAGCAACGCCTATCTGGACCGCATCGACGGTCTGTCCGGCTCACTGCGTGGGGATCTGACCGATGTGGTCGGCGCGGCGGATTTCGGGCGGTTTGTGATCGACCTCAAGGAGTATCGGGAATGCGTGGCCCGGGTCGCGGCGGGCGAGAGCGCGCCGCAGGACCGGTTGCGCGTCCTGGGCAAGGAATTGCTCGACTCCGCCGAACGCTTCCGGCGGATCAAGCGCGAGCGGATTCACGATTCCATCCAGCGCACGGCCATGTTGCCCTTCGCTTTCCTGGCCATCGTGCTCCTGCTCATGATCCTGGTCATCAAGCTCATCGCCAACGGTCTGCTGCGGCCCCTGGACGCCATCCGGGACATGACCGGCGTGGTCGCGCGCGGCGATTTCAGCCCCATTCACTACGACGGGGTGCCGCTGGAGGAAATGGCCGGGCTGATCGACGCCTTCAATCGCATGGCCCGCGAACTGGAATCCAATCAGGAGGATCTGCTGCAGGCGCGCAAGATCGCGGCCATCGGGACCTTCACGGCCGGGATCGCCCATGAGCTGAACAACCCGATCAACAACATCTCGCTCACGGCCGAGGCCTTCGCGGAGGAATACGGGAACAGCGTGAGCAAGGAGGGGCGGGAAATGCTGCGGGACATCATGAGCCAGTCCGAGCGGGCCGCGGACATCGTCAAGAACCTGCTCGATTTCTCCCGCACGGAAAGCCCGGTCTTTGAATGCCTGCGGCCAGGGCGGATTTTGTCGAGCACCGTCAATTTGGTCAAAAATCAGGTCCATGTCGCGGGACAGCGCCTCGAATTCGACGTTCCGGACGATTTGCCGTGCGTGCAGGGCAATCTGCGCAATCTGCAGCAGGTCTTCACCAACCTGCTCCTGAACGCGATCCAGGCCACGCCATCCGGCGGGCTGATCCGGGTCGGCGCGGATTGGGACGAGGCGAATGGTCAGGTGCGCATGCGCGTGACGGACAGCGGGCCGGGCGTTCCGGTCGGCATTCGGCAGCAGATCTTCGAACCGTTTTTTTCCACGAAGGAGGTGGGCAAGGGCACCGGCTTGGGGCTGGCCGTGAGTTATTCCCTGGTCAAACGGCACGGGGGACGGATCGAGGTGCATGGCGAGGCTGGCCAGGGCGCGGAGTTTCGCGTGCTGTTGCCTGTGTCCAAGCGCCCCGGCGCGGCCCGCGAGGGAGACGAGGCATGAGCCGCCTGGCCATCGTCGACGACGAGGAGATTGTCTGCCGCCGGCTGAGCCAGGCCCTGTCCAAGGACGGCTTCGCGGTGGAGGCGTTCATGATGGGTCGCTCCTTTTTGGAGCGCATGATGCAGGAACCGTTCGACATCGTTTTTCTGGATCTGCGCCTGCCCGACCTGGGGGGGCTGGAGCTGTTGTCCCGGGTCAAGGCCCTGCGCGTCGAGACCGAGGTCATCATCGTCACCGGGCACGAGAGCGTGGACACAGCCATCGAGGCCATCCGCAACGGCGCGTACCATTACGTGTCCAAGCCGGTGAATTTGGCCGAGATCAGGTTGCTGGCCAAGAGCGCCCAGGACAAGATTTTCATGCGCCTGGAGAACATCCGGCTGCGGGAGGCGATCAAGGGGGATACTGGGCTTTCGGCCATCATCGGCAACAGCCCGGCGGTGCAGGAGCTTTTCGCCATGATCCGCAAGGTCGCGCCCGTGGACTGCAACGTGCTCATCCAGGGCGGCAGCGGCACGGGCAAGGCACTGGTGGCGCGCGCCCTCCATCAACTCAGCCCCAGGCGCGATCACCCCTTCGTGGCCTTCAACTGCGGCGGGTTCACGGACGAACTGATCGGCAGCGAACTGTTCGGCCACGAGCGGGGCGCGTTCACCGGGGCCACGGCGGCCAAGGTCGGCTTGCTGGAGGCGGCCGCCGGCGGCACGGTGTTTTTGGACGAGATCGGGGAGATGCCGCTCGGCATGCAGGTCAAGTTGCTGCACGTCATTCAGGAGCGGCGCATCCTGCGGGTCGGTGGCACCAAGCCCATCGATCTGGACATCCGGGTCGTCGCGGCCACGAACAAGGATTTGAAGCGGGAGGTGGAGCTGGGCTCGTTTCGGGACGATCTCTACTTCCGGCTGAACGTGGTCAGCTTCACTCTGCCCCTTTTGTCGGAACGGCGGGAGGACATTCCGCTGCTGATTCGGCATTTCATCGAGAAATACAGCCTCGCCTTCCACAAGCAGGTCACGGGCATCCAGCCCCAGGCCTTGCAGATCCTGTGCGGCTACAGTTTTCCCGGCAACGTGCGCGAACTGGAGAACATCATCGAGCGCGCCGTGGCCTTGACGGACACGGAGGAGATTGGCGCCCGGGATTTGCCCCGGGATTTGCGGCAGCTGGAATTCGAAACGATCGAGGGAGACGGCTTGCCCTCCCTGGAGGAGATGGAGCGGCGTTACATCATAAAGGTGCTTGAAAAGACGGGCTATAACAAGGGACTTGCCGCGCAGATTCTCAATATTCCGCGCACGACCCTGTGGCGCAAGCTCAAGAACTACGGGCTGGGAGACGCCGAGTCCGGATGAACGGAACCGGGGAGGCTCGTCGAGGCCCCAAAAATAAAAAAGCCCGCGTGTGCGGGCTTCCTCAGATTCAATCGAGTCCGATTAGTAGCGGGAACGGCTGGCCGGGCGGCTTTCGCGGGGCTGGGCTTCGTTCACCTTCAGGTTGCGACCCTGGTAATCGGCGCCATTGAGGGCCTGGATGGACTTGCGGGCGCCTTCTTCGTCCATTTCCACGAAACCGAAGCCACGGGAGCGGCCGGTTTCACGGTCTTCAATGACGTGAGCGGAAGAGACCTGGCCGTACTGGGAGAAAAGGGCGTGCAGATCGGAATCAGAAGTGGACCAGGACAGATTTCCAACATAGATGTTCTTAGACAAGACAGTAAACTCCAAAGAAAAAAGTAAAGTAGAAATACTTTGCTCCAACCGGAAACAGCTACCGATTGGATCGCGGATCAGGAATTTCAGAGTTTCGAAAGAGACGCTGTCTTTCTTGTCCCGCGCAAGTTGGATCCAAATATGGGCTTCACCGCGCCCTGTCAACAAAGAAAAGTGCAGTGGAGATGTATTTATTGGCCCTGAAATACAAATTCAGCGCAATGTATCGGAATTGATCATCTAAGATTTTTACAGACCAGACGCGGGCAGGGTCAGGAAAAACACGCTGCCGCCATCCGGATTGTCTTCCACCCCGATGCGGCCGCCGTGGGCCTTGATGATCTGGCTGCAAATGGCCAGGCCCAGGCCCGTGCCGCCTGGCTTTCCTCCCCGACCCGAGGACGGGGCGGTGTGGAATTTCTTGAAGATGGCCTCCCGGTTGTCCGGGGCCACGCTCGGACCCTGGTCGCGGACCTCGATCCGGATTTCTTCGGCGTCGCGTCTGACCGCGAAGCCGACCACTCCGCCGGCTGGCGAGTACTTGAGGGCGTTGTCCGTCAGGTTGACCAGGACCTGCTCGATGCGTTCCACATCCATGCGCGCGGGCATGGGGCCGGGCGCGGCGAATTCCAGACGCACGTCCCGTTCCTCGGCCTGGGGAGCCATGATCTGCGCTACTTCCTCCACCAATTCCGCGATGTCGGCCTGGACAAAATTCCATTCCACCTTGTCCGCCTCGATGCGGGCGATGTCGAAAATATCCGTGACCAGATGCACCAAGCGCCGCAGGTTCTTGTCCATGATGCTCAGGTACTGGAGCTTGTCCGCCGAATCCTCGGTCCGGCGCAGGTAGTCGAGGCCGCCCCGGATGGAGGTCAGGGGCGAGCGCAGCTCATGGGACATGGTCGCCAGGAATTCCGTCTTCAGCCGGTCCAGGGTCTTCAGCTCCGCGTTGGCCTGGGCCAGCTCGGAGGTCGCGCCGCGAATCTTGTCCTCCAGGCGGTTTCGCCCTTCCTCCAATCGATCGCTCATGACCCGCAGGGCCTGGCCCAGACGCTCCATTTCATCGCCGCTGCCGATGTCGACGCGGGGAAATTCGCCCCGGCTGATGCCGTCGGCCACGGCTTCCAGCGCGCCCAGGGGTTTGAGCACCAGCCGCCGGACCAGAACATAGAGGGTCAGGACGGTCAGCACGATGAGCGCGGCGGCCGAGGTGAAGAGCTGGAGTTTGCTCCGGTTCAGGCCGCGCGTCACGTGCTCGACGGGCAGGAAGATGCTCAGGCAGCCGCTGACCGTGCCGCTGGTGTAGTTTTTGTGGCAAGTCAGGCAGGCCGCGTCGGCGAAGAGCGGGGCCGAATACTGGAACACGGCCTCGCCGTCGTGCTCGGTCAGGGCGTGGAATTCGCCGTTCCCGTCCCGGGCGAAGCTGGCGATGGCCGCCAACTCGAAGGCGTCGGGCCGGTTTTCCGGGTTCATGGGGGCCAGGCCGGCCAGGCGGAAGCGGTA
>CAYLNA010000030.1:0-15437 GCA_964384665.1 uncultured Desulfovibrionaceae bacterium
ACGCGGCCGTCGTGTTTTCGCTACGTCCCGCGCCTATTCCTCGGCTTCCACCCCGAATTTCTCCCACTGGGCGGCGGCTTCTTCCTGAGCCAGGGCGATCATGTCCTCGGCCCAGGGCTCCAGGATCAGGGTTTCGGCCACCAGTTGCCACAGGTATTTGACCTCGTAGGTATACCCGGTGTGGAACTTGGGGATGCGCTTCATGATCTGGTCCCGGCAGTTGGAGCAGGCCACCACGACCACGTCGGCCCCGGAGTCCTTGATCTGCTTGAACTTGCGCCGGGCATGCCAGGCCGATTCCTTCTCGAAGGGCATGGGCCACATGCCCCCGCCCGCGCCGCAGCAGTAGTTGAGATAGCGGTTGGGGTCCATGTCCACGAACTCGTCCACGCACTGCCGGACGATCCAGCGCGGCTCCTCGAAATAGCCCTTGCCGAAATGGCGGGCCAGCTCCCGGCCGTGCTTGCAGGAATCATGGAAGGTGAAGCGCTTGCCCGCGTTGACGCCCTTGTCCAGTTTGATGCGGCCGGACTGGATGATCTCGATCAGGTAGTCGTACAGATAAACGAACCCGACGGTGTTGTTCGGATCCTCCATGACACAGGCGGACATGCCCTTGCGGCAGCCGTAGGAGCCGCCCCCGCAGTCCGGCATGATCATGCGTTCGATGTTGTGGGCCTTCATGAAATTGATCTTGCGCTGGGCCAGGAACTTGTTGGCCTCGTAGTTGCCGGTGAACAGGGCCCAGTCCACGGCCTCCCAGCCTTCGGACGGCACGGTCCAGTTCTCGCGGGCCGCATAGAAGATCTTCCACCACCACACTTGGTCCTCGAAGTCTCCGTAGACTTCCTTGGAGTTGGGAAAAAAGAGGGTTGCGGCGTTGTCCTTGTCCACGGGCACGTAGAAGCCTGGGCATTCCCCGGCCAGCTCCGCGCCCAACTCGTACATTCCCTGGAGGTAGTCCTCCTTGGGAATGGCCAGGTTGTTGCCGCTTTCGACATTGTTGGCCATGCCCTTGTGCAGGGTGCCGGGAACCTTGTCCCGCTCGCGCAGGCTCTTCATGTGCATCATCACCGCCGGGATATCGATGCCCATGGGGCAAACCTGGGCGCAACGGCCGCAGCCCGTGCACAGCCAGGGAAAATTTGACTCCACCACCTCGTCCACCAGACCGTAGGCCAGCATGCGCATGACCTTGCGCGTGTTCCAGCCCTCCATGCCGGGCGTGTCAGTGATGGGACAACCGCTGGAGCAGGCTCCGCAGGCCACGCAGGCGCTGAAATCGTACTTGTCCAGAAAGTCCCGGGTCTCGGGCCGCATTGTCCGGGGTATGATCGCGTTCATGTCATCCTCTCCTCGGGCGCGCCGGGCGTCCGGGTCCGGGGAAGCCCCACGGCTTCCCCGGAGTTGCTCAGGCCAGGGACGGCCAGGCCCGTCCGCCGCCAACCGCTAGAGCGCGGCCGTGGTCTGCACCGCCTGTCCCGTCTGGTCGTACATCAGCCCGCAGCGCAGGTCGAAGTGACGGTTGACGCTCATGGTCGGGCAGGGCGCGTTGATGGACACCTGGACCACGGTGGACCCCAAAAAGGCCTCTTCCGGGTCGTCGGCCTTGGAATGATGGGCCATGATGATCAGGTCGGCCCCGACCTGCTTGGCCATGTTCAGAATCTCCAGGGCAGGCCGGCCGAACCGACCGACATAGGCGCACGAGGACACGCCCTGCAGACGATCCGCGTACTCCTTGCGCAGCCGCTCTTCCAGCGCGGCCCGGCCGTCAGGGGTGTCCGAGGCTGTTTCGGACACGTTCATCAGGGTCAGATTGGCCTTGTGCTGCCGGGCCATCTGTGCGCCGTAGCCCACAGCGCACTCCGATTGTTCGGAAAAATCCGTGGCCACCAGGATATTGGAAAAAACCATATCCGCGCAGGCCACGTCGCGGTGCACGATCATGACCGGGCAGCGCGCCTTCTGGCTGACCCTCTCCAAGGTGCTGCCGGCCATGCCCCACATCTGGGACCGCTTTTCCTCGTATTCCTTGGTGTGCGGGCCCATGACGATGAGGTCCGTGTCCTTCTTGCGAGCCAGGCGCAGCAATTCGTTGTGCGGAATCCCGGCCACGACCTGAACCTGGGCCGAGGGCAGGTCGTTCAGCAGATACCCGTACATGTCCCGGATGCGGCCTTCCAGGCGAGCCGTCTCGCCCGAGGCCTCCAGGGTCTCGATGGAGCCCCAGCCCTGCTCCATGCCGGCCACGTGCACCAGATAGAGGTTGGCATCGAACTTCTTGGCGAATCCGACAGCGGTGCGAACCGCGCATCCATCCACGCCAGTAGGCGTCACGCCGACGATGATGTCCTTAAACATAACTCCCTCCCTTGGTTTGGGCTTACTTTGTTGATTCCCGAGCCTCTTCCCCTTCGCCCGGCGGCTCGCGCCGCCAGGCCCGCTCCCTGATTCCGGCGCGCATGCTCCCGGTCAGGCTCATGTTGCTCTCCAGCTGCACGGTCCCCTCCTCCAGGCCAAAAGCCAGGGCCATGAGCTGGGTCAGATACAGAATGGGCGCGTGATGTCCGCCGGCTGCGGCCTCGTTCTGGTAGGCCTCCAGGTTCATCTGACACAGCGGACAGACCGTGGCGATGGCGTCCGCGCCCTCGGCCGCCTCCAGAATGGCGGCCACGGAGTGCATGGCCACGTCCGGATGGGTGACCATGAGCGAGGCCCCGCAGCAGCGGTTGCCCATGTCCCAGGGGAATGGTTCCGCGCCCAGGGCCGTCAGCACCCCGTCCATGGACACCGGGGTCCGCGGGTCGTCGAAGACCCGGTACGGACGCAGAATCTGGCAGCCATAGTACGGAGCCACGTGCATGCCGCCCAAACCCTGGCTGACCCGTTCACTCAGAGCTTGCGCGCCGATGTCGTTCACGAGCACGTCCAGGATGTGGCGCACCCGCACCCCGCCGCCATAGTGCAGGCCGCTTACGGCCAGAACCTCGTTAACCTGCCCGTGCAGATCCCGATCCGGCACGGCCTCGCGGTTGACTTTCAAAAGATTCAGATAGCAGGCGCTGCACGGGGCCAGCACGTCCAGGCCGCGCAGTTCGCTTTCGGCCAGGGCCAGATTGCGGGCCGGCAGGGCGTAGTTCATGAGCCAGCTGACCGGCTCGGCCGCGCTGGCCCCGCAGCAGGTCCAGTCCGGGATTTCGATCAGCTCCACGCCCAGGCGCTCCATGACGGCGCGGGTGGAGATGTCGAATTCCTGGGCGCTCTCGCGCAGCGAACATCCGGGATAGTAGGCGTATTTCATGACCGGCCCTCCATTTCCCGCGCCTTGGCGAACATTTCCTTGAGCCGCCCTTTCTGGACGGCGCTTGGCGGATGCAGCTTGCCCGCGCGGAGCATGCGCAAACCCAGGGGCAGGTAGTGCATGGGCAGGAGCGGGTCGCGCTTTTTCAGAAAATATCCGGGCATGAGGCTGGTTTCCTGAACGCGCCCGTATTTTTCCACGTTGTCCATGAAGGCCTCGTAAAAGGCCGCGTTGCGCTTGGCCCGCCAATCCCCCCGGCGCAGGGCCAGACGCTTCAGCGCGCCCATGGCCCTGGTCAGTTTCAGGCCGCGCGGACAACGCAGGGTGCACATGTAGCAGGACGAGCAGAGCCAGAACGTCTTGCTGGCCAGAATCCTCTCCAGCATGCCGAACTGCACCAGCCGCCACATCTGCCGGGGGGCGATGTCCATGCCGAAACTGTTCGGGCAGGACGCCGTGCACGTGCCGCACTGCATGCAGGCCCCGACCTCGCGCCGCAGTTCCTCCAATATGTCCCGGGCCTCGGGGTCCGGAGTCCATGCCTTTGCTTCGTTCATGACCATCCCTCCCCTAGACCACATGTTGCAGGGCCGCGTCGATGACCGCCAGCATGGGACCGTCGTGGAAGCCCTTCAGCACCGTGGCGCTGTTGGGACAAACCGCCGCGCAGGCCCCGCAGCCCTGACAGAGCATCTCGTCCACCCGGATCAGTTCGTTTTCCAGATCCACGCTCCGCGCCCCGTACGGACAGGCCGCCACGCAGGCCTGGCACAAAGAGCACAGGGACGGACGCACCGTGGCCACCACGCCCTCCCGAACCACCTTGCCCGAGGCCAGGATGCGCAGGGCCTGCTGGGCCGCAGCCTTGGCCGAGGCCACGGTCTCGGCCATGCGCCGGGGCGAATGGGCCAACCCGCACATGTACACGCCCTGCTTCAGGAAATCCACGGGCCGCCACTTGCTGTCCGCTTCCTGGAAGAAGCCGTGGGGATTCAGGGGCACGCCGAAAATCTCGACCAGGTCATCCACCTCGGCCGGCTCCACCCCGCTGGACAGGGACAGGATGTCCGCCTCGATCCGGACATCCCCGCCCAGGACCGGGTCGTGGGCCGTGATGACCGGCTTGCCGTCGGCGAAGGCCACCTTGGGCGGATTGTCCAGCTCGTAGCGGATGAAGACCACGCCAGCCTTGCGGGCCTGGGTGTAATACGTTTCCAGAAAACCCGGAGCCATGATGTCCCGGTAGAAGACGAAGATGGGCAGATCCGGCTTGCGTTCCTTCATGGTCAGCACGTTCTTGAGCATCTCCG
Source organism: uncultured Desulfovibrionaceae bacterium (assembly GCA_964384665.1). Taxonomy (GTDB): domain Bacteria; phylum Desulfobacterota; class Desulfovibrionia; order Desulfovibrionales; family Desulfomicrobiaceae; genus Desulfomicrobium. Next base: position 4,615 of record CAYLNA010000030.1, read on the forward strand.
GGCAACAGATTCGGCTGCAATAGTCGCGCTCGCCGCCGTCGCGGGATCGCCAGCACTGGATCATGGCCACGGCCGAAAGGCCTCCCACGTCCAGAGCGCCGGTGGCCAGCTTCTGCTCCAGGCCGAAGTGGGTCATGACGGACTTGTGCACGCAGAACCCGCTTTCATAGATCTTGGCCTCGCGCCCGCCCGTGGCCAGGATGGTCACTCCGTGCTCCAGGGGGAAGATCCCGTCCGCCCCGCTGATGGCCGAACGGAACCGCCCGGCGCTGCCGCGCGAGAGAACCACGCGCGCGTCCTTGAAGACCTTGATGCGCGGGTGCTTTTCGACCTGGGCCACCAGATCCTGCATGTATTTGCGCGGGTCCGTGCCGTCGAGCTGGGTGAACAGGCGCATGGCCATGCCGCCCAGTTCCTCCTCGGCCTCCACCAGACAGACTCCGAAGCCCTGATCCGCGATGGCCATGGACGCCGTCAGGCCGGCCAGTCCGCCGCCGACCACCAGGGCCGAGCGGGACACCTCCGTGGTCATGACCGGCGGGGTCGGGTCCGCGCCCTGCAATCTGGCCACGGCCATGGACAGGGTGGACAGGACTTCCCTGGCCACGTCGCCGTCGCCGCCAGACCCGAAGGTCGGAGTGTGCACGTCGACCACGTCCATGAGGGCCGGATTCAGGCCCACGCTCCGCCCCAGCTCCTTCAGGCGCGGAATGTAGGCGTAGGGCATGCACGCGCCGATCAGAATCCGGTTGGGCCGATTGGTTGCGGCGGCCTGCCGGATTTGCGTCCATCCCTGTTCGGTGCAGGCCTGGCCGACATGCACCACGTCGCGCACCGAATGCACGCGGGCCACGGTGTTCGTCAGGGCTTCCAGGTCCACGCTCGCGCCCAGGGTCGGGCAGGATGTGCACACAGCGACGAGGGTCCGCTCCGGCTCGCGCGAAACATCCGGGTAGTCCGGTTCCGGCGCGGGCGGGACCGGGCCGAGCACGTCGTAAATCTTGATCATGCGCGCGGCGGCCTCGGACGCGGCCCCGGCCTGCATGACGGATTCGGCGATGTCCCTGGGTTCGCCAAAGGCTCCGGCCGCGAACACGCCGACCCGGCTGGTCCGCTCCGGGGCATAGGGCTGGGTCTGGCAAAAGCCCCATTCGTTGGTGTCGATGCCCGCGACCAGGGCGAATTTGTCCATGCCCGCCGGGGGCCGGGCTCCGGCCGCCAGCACGACCATGTCGAACATCTCGGCGTGCAGCGTGCCGTCATCGTGGATGTATTCCAGAGCAAGGCCCCCGCCCTCGTCGGCCGGCATGATGGAATGGGGCCGGCTGCGCACGAAACGCACGTCGTGGTCCACGGCCCGCTTGCGATAATTCTCGTATTCCTTCCCGAAGGTGCGCAGATCCATGTAGAAAATGGAGGCGTCCACGGCCCCGTCCGTGGCCTTCTTGGCCAGAATGGCTTCCTTCATGGAAAACATGCAGCACACCGAGGAGCAAAACCCCGCGTTCTTCTGCTCGTCGCGCGAACCCACGCACTGAATCCAGGCGATGGAGCCCACGGGCTTGCCGTCGCCCGGCCGCAGCAGTTTGCCGCCGGTGGGGCCGGCGCCGCTCAGGAGGCGCTCGAACTCCACGGCCGTAACCACGCCGGGATGGTCGTAACGCCAGGTGTCCTGACCGCCCACCGGGTCCATTTTCGGATTGTAGCACTCGAACCCGCCGGCCAGAACCACGGCGCTGACCTGCAAGTCCTCGGTGGAGTCGGACGAGATGCGCATATAGTGCTTGTCCAGCCAGGGTACGAAGGTCTTGGCCGCAAGAGGCTTCACAAGCGTGTCACGCGCGCCGCGCCGGACCAGCTCGGCGGCCGCCTCTTCCTGGCCGGCCTCGGCCAGCACGGCCACGGGCAGGCCGGGCCGCAATTCGCGGGCGCGGTTCATGACGCGCTGGGCGTCCACGCCGCGCAGGTTGAGTCCGACCAGCACAAAACCGACATCGGCCCCGGCTTCCAGCAGATCCAGCGCGGCCTGACCACTGGCCGCTTCCAGGACCGGAAAGCGCAGGTGGTCCAAACTTTCCCGGACCAGGGCGCGGACCTCGGGGTCCTCGTCGGCGATGAGGATACCGAAATGCGCCCGTTCCTCGAACCTGAGGTCGATGGCACCGGTGGGACAGACCTCGTGGCACTTCCAGCAGCGGATGCAGTTGTCCAAATCAAGGACGTAATGGTTCGGGATGGCGTGGGGCACGGGCAGATGGATGGCCGCGCGCTGCGTGAGTCCGGCGTTGAACTCGCTGGGCACGCGCACCGGACAGACCTCGGAACACCTGCCGCAGCTGACGCACTTGTTCGGATTGACCAAGGGCGAGCGCCGCTTCAGACTGACGAAGAACTTGCCCGGCTCGCCTTCCAGGGAGGCCAGCTCCGTGTTCAGCATCAGATCGATGTTGTCGTGGAACATCCCCTTGCGCAGGCAGAACTGGCTGGAGGCGTCCCGATTCGTGAGAGGCAGCATGCGGCACATGCCGCAATGGTCCGACGGGAACTGATAGTCCAACTGGGCGAGGATGCCGCCATGACTGGGGCGTTTGTCGATGAGGGCCACCTTGTGCCCGGTCACGGCCAGATCCAGGGCCGCCCGGATGCCGGCGATACCCGCACCCACCACCAAAGCGCCGTATTGTTTCCGCATTTCGTCCTCCTCGCGCTCACGCCAGGTGCGAGACCGTGTCCTGAAATTCGTCTTCCTTGAACACCGTCAGCGGCGGGGCCTGATCCAGACTCAGTCCCGGCTCGTAGCCGAAACTCTTCTGGGTCCGGCTGGCCACGGTCCGGAACAGCTCCATGACCGCGATCCCGTTGGGACAGGCGTTGGAGCACTGTCCGCAGCCGACACAGGCCGTGCTCATGTGGGCCATGCGCGTCAGATGGTAGAAAACCGTGTCCGTGGGCAGTTTGAGGCTGCCCTTGCGCTTGGCCCAGCCCAGGTACTGCCAGGGCTTGTGCTCGAAAACGTCGGTGTTGAAGACGCATTCCTTGCAGTAGCAGACCGGACAGGCCACCCGGCAGTTGTAGCAGTTCACGCAGCCGGACAGATACTCGGCCAGCTTTTCCAGGGTGGAGGTTTCCTCGGTCACGCGGGCCATCATGGCGTCGCGGGCCTGGATGCGGCCCTCGACCAGGGCTTCCAGAGCCGCGTCACGCTTTTCGCCGGAATCGCCCTGGGGCAGGTTCATGGCCCCGAGCAGGGCCTCGCCCCTGGCGCTGGCGGCCGTGACCGTGAGCGCCTGGGTCGGGTCGCCGCCGAACAGGCCGATGACCATGTCCGCACCCTGGGGCGCGGGAAACTCGCAGACCGCGCAAGCCGGGGCCAGGGCCGGGCCGGCCGGAATCTCGCCCCTGGCCATGGCGGTCTGAAAATCAACACTGGCGGCCATGGCCTGCCGCTGCCCAACGAATTCGCCGTAATGGGCGTTGTCGTAGACGCCCAGGCAGTCCAGGCCGATGACGATGATTTCTTCCATGGAGCCCTGGTTGAGCTTGACCAGCTCGACAAAGGCCCGGATCTCGCAGGGCCGCATGACCACGGCGATGCGCTCGCCCGAGGGGCCCTTGGTCAGGCGGGAGACCAGCCGGGCGCTGTTCAGGGGGAAGGCCGGAGCCAGAGGATCGGCCCGGTCCAGCCGGTCCGGGTCTGTGACCAGGGTCGGCATGGGCATGCCGTGGTCGAAAAGATGGACCGGGAGCATGATTCCGGACAGGGACTCATCGCCCAGCAACCCCTTGAAAAATTTCTGCAAGGCCCGGACAGGACCCTGTCCGTCGACTTCGATGCGTGCGGTGGTGGCCATGAATGTGTCCTCCCGTGCCTACAGCGCGGCCATGCCCCGCGTTTCCAGGGGGCCGAGTTCCTTGATTTCGTTGATGAAATTATTGACCGTGGCCGCGAATTCGTTGCCCTCGCTGGCTCCGACCCAGGTCAGGCGGACCCGGCGTTTGTCGATGCCGAACTGGGCCAGAATCTCGTTCAGCAGGCGCACCCGCCGCCGGGCCTTGTAGTTGCCGTTGATGTAGTGGCAGTCCCCCGGATGGCAGCCGCTGACGAGAACCCCGTCCGCGCCCGAGAGCAGGGCCTTGATGACATATTTGGGGTCGACCATGCCCGAGCACATCATGCGCACCAGGCGCACGTTGGGCTGCTGGGTCATGCGCGAGGTCCCGGCCAGATCGGCGGCCGTGTACGTGCACCAGTTGCAGACAAAAGCCAGAATGGCGGGTTCGAATTCCTGGTTCATGCGATCCTCCTCACGCCCCTGCTTGGGTTTCGGGAATGTCCCCGGCCGGGGCCAGCAGGTCCGGCATGGGGTCCAGCAGTCCGTCGATCTCGTTGAAAACCTGCACCTCGCGGAAGTGTTTCACCTGGGCCGCGCCGCTGGGACAGTATCCGGCGCAGCTGCCGCAGCCCTTGCACATGGCCTCGTTGATGACGGCAATGTGGCGGCGCTCGTCGAACTCGATGGCCGCATACGGACACAGCCCGATGCAGACCTTGCAGCCGATGCACACATCCGGATTGATCCACGAGGTCGTGGGCGAGATGGACACCACCCCGCGCGCGGCCAGGGCCAGGGCCTGGGCCGCGCCGCCCGAGGCGTGGGCCACGGCGTCGGGGATGTCCTTGGGCCCCTGGCAGGTTCCGGCCAGATAGATCCCGTCCGAGGCCGTGGACACGGGCCCGAGCTTGGGATGCTCTTCCAGAAAAAATCCGTCCCGACCCTGGGCCACGCCGAAGATACGGGCCATGTCCGTGCAATCCTTGCGGGCCTCCATGGCCGTGCACAGGATGACCATGTCCACGGGCACGCGCACCGGCATACCCAGCAAGGTGTCCTCGCCCACCACGACCAGCCGCCCGTTCTCCTGAACCACTTCGGCCGGACGGCCGCGCACGAAGGTCACGCCCTCGTCCTGAACCCGGCGGTAGAATTCCTCGTAGCCTTTGCCGAAGCAGCGCATGTCGATGTAAAAATTATAGACCTCGCACCCGTGCCCGACCTTGTCCTTGATCAGGTGGTCGTACTTGAGGGCGTACATGCAGCAGGTCCGCGAGCAGTATTCATGATAGTTCCGGTCCCGACTGCCCACGCAGTGGATGATGCCCACGCTCTTGGGCATTTCGCCGTTCTTCATCAGGATCTTGCCGCCGGTGGGGCCCACGGCGTTGTTCAGGCGCTCGAACTGGAGGGCGGTATAGACCTCGGGATAGCGGCCGAACCCGTATTCGGCCATGGGCGTCGGGTCCATGGTGTCGTACCCCGTGGCCAGGACCACGCTGCCGACATGATAGGTCTCGCGGCGATCCTGCATGGTGAAGTCGATGGCCCCGGTGGGACAGGTCTTCTGGCAGACGCCGCACTTGCCTTTTGTGAGCATCTTGCAGTGGGCGGCGTCGATGACCGGCGTGCTCGGCACGGATTGGGGCGAATTGCGGTAGATGGCCCGGCGCAGGCCAAGGCCTTCCTCGAATTCGCTGACGACCTTGGTCGGACACTTTTCCAGACAGGCTCCGCAGCCGGTGCAGATGTCCTCGCGCACGTAACGCGCCTTGCGCCGGACCGTGACCGTGTAGTTGCCGACAAAGCCGGACACTTCTTCCACCTCGGTCCAGGTCAGCAGATCGATATTGGGCTCCTGGGCCACGGCCACCATCTTGGGCGTGGAAATACAGGCCGCGCAGTCCAGGGTGGGAAAGGTCTTGTCGAACTGGGCCATGTGCCCGCCGATGGACGGGGCCTTCTCGACCAGGATGACGCGGTGCCCGGATTTGGCGATGTCCAGGGCGGCCTGGATGCCGGCGATGCCCGCGCCCACGACCATGACATCGGGCAGGACGCTGACTTCGCGCGAATGCAGTTCCTGGTGACGGCCAACGCGGCGCACCGCCGCCTCGACGATGTGCTTGGCCTTGAGCGTGGCCTGGGCCTTGTCCGGCGTGACCCAGGAACAGTGCTCGCGGATGCAGCAGTGCTGCATGAGATAGGGATTGAGACCGCCCCGGGCGCAGGCCTTCTGAAAGGTCTTCTCGTGCAGCCGGGGCGAGCAGGACGCGACCACGACCCGGTCCAGCCCGTGCTCGCGGATGTCCCGGATGATCATGTCCTGGCCGGGGTCAGAGCACATGAATTGATAATCGCGGGAGACCGTGACGTTCTTCAGACCCGCCGCGAACCTAGCCACATCCGGGCAATCCACCCTGCCCGCGATGTTGGACCCGCAATGACAGACATACACCCCGATCCTGTTGGCCATGTCATCCCCCTTGTCCCGCGCTCACCGATGGTTCTTGTTCAGCTCCAGGGTCAACTCGCCCACCAACCGCTTGAGTTTCTCGTTCTCGGCGGCCAGATCGGACGGATTCGGCGGCCGGGGCAGGTCCTCGAAAATACGGTGGCAGTGCTCCAGAAAATAGCCGCGCCATTTGTAATACAATCCAGGCCGCAGATCATGGGCGCGGCAAATTTCGTTCACGCAGCCGCCCGTGAGCCCTTCGAGCACGATCCGCGCCTTGGTCCTGGCGTCCCATTTGCGTTTCATCCCAGCCTCCTTCACGCCGGACCAGCCTGGTCGGGGAATTCCACCCGTTCACAAAGAGACAAAAAGAACATTTCCGGTCTCCGTGCGGCATGACAACATCCGAAGATCATTCATCAACATCATGGACTGTGAAAGAACGCTCCACGCAGAATCCGTCCCCGCTCTCCTGCGAGTCCCTAGAACACAATGCGTGCCGAACGGAAAACATGATATAAATACAGGGGAATGGATAAAAAACAGACCCTCGCGCGGGGTGGAGAAAAGGAGAGAGAGGGGGAGGCATTATCTTGAGACAAGAGAAGCGTCTTGGTTGACGAGACACTCCAAGCGCGTATGAGAGGGGAAATCCCTGGCATGGCCCGGATAGCCGGCATGGCGGGGCGGGCCTTCTCACCTTGGCGAGCGCGCGCCCGACGGCCGCAGCCTCTTGCCCAGCAAGACACATGTCTCCGGAGCCCCCATGAGCGAGATTCTGATTATCGACGGCGACGCCGCCTTTGTCCGTTCCCTGCTGGCGGATCTGGCCAGGCACGGCCTGCACGCGGCCCACGCCGAGACCCTGGCCAAGGGCGTGGCCATGCTCCACGTCGGAGATTTCTCCCTGGTCCTGCTCGGAGACGACGCGGGCGGAAAAAACACCCTGGACTTCCTGGCCACCCTGCGTGAAGTGCCCTCGCGGCCGGAGATCATCGTCCTGTCCCGCGACCGGAATCCGGACGCGGCCGAGGCGGCCATCCGGGGCGGCGCCTGGAATTTCCTGCCCAAGCCGGTCAATTTTCAACGCCTGCTGGTCCTGACCCAACGCGCCCTGGAATACCATCACAGCCGTCCGGCCCGGCGCGCGCCGGTTTCCCTGCGGCGCGAAGGCATTGTCGGCAACAGCCGTCTGCTCAACTCCTGCCTGGACATCGTGGCCCAGGCCGCGGCCTCGGACGTCAACGTGCTCATCACCGGAGAGACCGGCACGGGCAAGGAACTCTTCGCCAGGGCCATCCACGCCAACAGCGCCAGGGCCGGAAAATCCTTCGTAGTCGTGGACTGCGCGGCCCTGCCCGAAACCCTGGCCGAAAGCATGCTCTTCGGCCACGAACGGGGCGCCTTCACCAGCGCGGACAGCCGCTCGACCGGCCTTGTCACCCAGGCCGACGGCGGCGCCCTGTTTCTGGACGAGGTGGGTGAACTCCCCCTGTCCGTGCAGAAAGTCTTTCTGCGCGTGCTGGAGGGCCGCAGCTACCGGCCCGTGGGCGGCTCAAAGGAGATGACCAGCAATTTTCGGCTGGTGGCGGCCACGAACCGCGACCTGGACGCCATGGTCCGGGCCGACGCGTTCCGCCGGGACCTGTTCTACCGCCTGCGCGGCATCCGTCTGGAACTTTCGCCCCTGCGCAACCTGCTGGACGACATGAACGACCTGATTTGCCAGTTTATCCGCAGGCAGTGCGCCCGCCTGAACCTGGATTCCAAGGGTTTCTCCCCGGACTTCCTGGACACCCTCCTGCACTACGATTGGCCGGGCAACATCCGCGAACTGGTCCACGTCATCGATCAGGCCGTGATCCTGGCCGGCCCCGAGCCCGTTCTCTATCCCCAGCATCTGCCCCGAGGCATCCGGGCCAGCGTGGCCCGGCAGCTGGTCAACGGCGACGTCCCCAAGGCCGAAACCGCCCAGACCTGCGTCGAGCCAGTCCCCGCCGGCATGGACAAGGACGCCTTTCCGAGCCTGCGGGACTACCGCGAACAGCATCTGACCACGCTGGAAACGAAGTATCTCCACAATCTGATGCGGGTCTGCGACGGCGAAATCCGCTGCGCCTGCCGCCTGTCCGGCCTGTCCCGACCGCGTCTCTACGCCCTGCTCAAGGAACGGGGCGTGACCCGGCGCTGACCCCAAGGAAGCCCCCATGTACAAACATCTCTTCGGCCCTGTTCCGTCCCGCCGCCTGGGCATGTCCCTGGGCGTGGACCTCATCCCGCGCAAGATCTGCTCCCTGGACTGCGTCTATTGCGAGGTCGGCAAGACCACGCGCCTGACCGTGGAACGCAAGGAATACGTCCCTCTCGACGCCGTCACGGCCGAGCTGCGCACGTATTTCGCGAACAACCCCGACCCGGACCACATCACCTTTTCCGGATCGGGCGAACCAACCCTGCACGCCCGCATCGGGGAGGCCATCCGCGCCGCCAAAAAACTGCGGCCGGACATTCCGGTGGCGGTGCTGACCAACGGGGCCACCCTGTCCGACCCGGCCATCCGGGCCAGCCTGCGGGAGGCGGATGTCGTCCTGCCGTCCCTGGACGCGGCCACGGACGAAGTCTTCCGCAGAATCAACCGCCCGCATCCGTCCTTGCGCATCGACGACTGTATCGCCGGGCTCGTCGCCTTCCGGAACGAATTCCCCGGCCAAATCCGGCTCGAAGTCTTCATCCTGCCCGACTACAACGACAGCGACCGGGAACTTGCCGCCCTGAAAGCCGCCATCGAACGCATCCGGCCGGACGAAGTGCAGATCAACACCCTGGATCGCCCTGGCGTGCTGCCCGACCTGCGCGCGGCCACGGCCGGGGAGCTGCGCCGCGTGCTCGACGTGTTCGGAATGGACAACGCCACAATCGTCGCGGCCGGGACGCATCGTCAGGACAGCCGCGCCTACAGAACGGACGTGGCCACGGCCATCGTCGAGACCATCGCGCGCCGACCCTGCACCCTGGACGACCTGAGCCGGGTCCTGGGCCTGCACGTCAATGAAATCAACAAATATCTCGATGTATTGGAAGAAGAAAAAAAGATCGAGGCCGTGCGCCGGGAACGCGGTCTGTTTTACCAGCGCAGGAAATTCTGATCAGGCGGGGCGGCCCGCGCCGCCCCGCCGCCTTGCCACCTAGACCACGCCCTGATCGAGCATGGCGTCGGCCACCTTGATAAATCCCGCGATATTGGCGCCAACAACATAATTGAACGGCTTGCCGTGCTGTTCGGCCGTGTCCATGCAGACCTTGTGGATGGTCTTCATGATCAGCTTCAGGCGGTCGTCCACTTCCTGGCGGGTCCAGCTCAGGCGCATGCTGTTCTGGGTCATCTCCAGGCCGGACACCGACACCCCGCCGGCATTGGCGGCCTTGGCCGGGCCGAAAAAAACGCCGCTGTCGTGGAGGATGTGCACGCCCTCCAGGGTGGTCGGCATATTCGCGCCCTCGGTCACCACGCGCACCCCGCCCGCCACCAGATTGCTGGCGTCCACGGCGTTGATCTCGTTCTGGGTGGCGCAGGGAAAGGCGCAGTCCGCCCGATGCGCCCAGAGCGGATTGTGATCCAGGGCCTGGTCGACCGGCGTGAACACGGCCTCGGGATAGTGCTCGGCATATTCCCGGACCCGGCCCCGGCGCACGTTTTTGAGGTGCTTCACAAAGGCGAGCTTGTCGGCCGTCACCCCGGCCTCGTCAAAGATGTGCCCCGAAGAGTCGGAAAAACTGATGGGCACGGCTCCGAGCTGGAGCAGCTTTTCCATGGTGTATTGGGCCACGTTGCCCGAGCCCGAAACCAGGCAGCGGCACCCCTCCAGGGTTTTGCCCCTGGCCGCGAGCATCTCGGCCGCGAAATAAACCGCGCCGTACCCCGTGGCCTCGGGCCGGACCAGACTGCCGCCCCAGGCCGCGCCCTTGCCGGTCAGAACGCCGGTGAACTCGTTGCGCAGCTTCCGGTACATGCCGAACATGTACCCGATCTCGCGCGCGCCCACGCCGATGTCTCCGGCCGGAACGTCCGTGTTGGCCCCGATGTGGCGGAAAAGTTCGAGCATGAAGGCCTGGCAGAAGCGCTGGACCTCGGCATCGGACTTGCCCTTGGGATCGAAATCCGCCCCGCCCTTGCCTCCGCCCATGGGCAGAGTGGTCAGTGCGTTTTTGAAGACCTGCTCGAAGGCCAGAAACTTGAGAATGCCCAGGTTGACCGAGGGGTGAAAACGCAAGCCCCCCTTGTACGGCCCGATGGCGCTGTTCATCTGGACCCGGAAGCCGCGATTGACCCGCACCTCGCCCCCATCGTCCACCCAGGGCACGCGAAAAATGACCACCCGCTCCGGCTCGACCATGCGCTCCGGAATCCCGGCCCGGCGGTATTCCGGATTGCGGTCCAGGGCCGGCTCGATGGACTCCAGCACCTCGGACACGGCCTGATGAAACTCCACCTCGTTCGGATCACGCCGCCTGACCAGCTCACAAATGTCCATGTC
>CAYLNA010000031.1:0-15313 GCA_964384665.1 uncultured Desulfovibrionaceae bacterium
CTAGAACTCGCCTCGGGCCAGATAATCCTCGATTGCGATCTCCAGTTCCGCCAGGACGATGTCGGACAGGCCGAGCACTCCGGCCTCGCTGCACGTGACCAGGATCAGATCCTTGTCCTCCTGGAGGCCGATGCCGAGCTTCTGGCAGGCCAGATTGGCCAGGCGCACGGCCACGAGCAGGATGTTGGTCGCGTCGAAGTCCTTGCGGTGATGATCCCGGCAGACCACGGCGTAGATTTCGGGCAGGTTCCATTTGAGCAACAGTTTGTGCCCGGCGTCCGTGTGCATGGTGTCCAAAAATTCATCCGCCGTGGTGCGGGTGATGCGCGGCGCGTCCCGGTCCCGCTCGCCGACCGAGACCAGGGCCTTGAGCACCAGGAGCTTGCCCACGTCATGAATCAGTCCGGCGATGAAGGCCTCGGGGGCAAGCTCGGGATAGCCGCCGCGCTTGGCCAGCCACTGCGAAGCGAAGGCGCAGGCCACGGAATGCCGCCACAGGGTCGAGGTGTATTGCTGCACGAACGGATTGCGGGAGCTGTAATTCTTGCGCTGGGTGGCCATGACCACGCAGTTGACCATCTCGCGCAGACCGATGCGGATCAGGGCGTCCTGAACCCGGCCGATCTTCTTGATGCCCCGGAAAAAGGCGGAATTGGCGACCTTGAGCACTTCCGCGACCAAAACCTGGTCCTGGGCGATGTAGCCCAGGATCTTGTCCGTGTCCGGATCCGGCCGTGACGCTTCCTGATGCACCAAGAGGGCGGTGCGGTCGAAGACAGGCAAGTCGCTGGACTGCCCCTCCAGGAATTCACGGATTCGCTCGTCGATGGACGCGATTTCGAACATGCTCAAACTCCAAGGATGCGTCGTAGTTCCGCGAAAGGCCGAGGCTTGCGCACCCGGGGCAGGGTCCGCAGCACTTCGTCCAGGGAGGTTCGCCCAATGGCGGCCTTGACGATGCCGTCTTCCAGCAGGGAAATGAGGCCGGCGTTGTCCAGGCTCAATTCGCGCAGTTCATGAGTGGTCTTGCGCGCCAGGACCGCGTCCCGGACATGCACTTCCGGAATGAGCATCTCGAAGGCCGCGACCCGCCCCTTGTAGCCCGTATGCCGACAATGGGCGCAACCGCGCCCCTTGCGGAACTCCGCCCCGACCAAATCGCCATAGGTGCATCCCAGCCGCCGCAACTGGCTCAAGTCCGGCTGATACGGCATGGCGCAATGCGGGCAAACCCGACGCAGCAAACGCTGGGACAGAATGCAGCTCACGGTCGAGGACACCAGGAACGGCTCGATCTGCATGTCCAGAAGACGCACCAGACAGCCGATGCTGTCCTCGGTGTGAAATGTCGTCAAGACCTTGTGCCCGGTCAGGGCGGTCTGAATGCACATCTCGGCCGAGAACTTGTCACGGACCTCGCCCACGACCACTATGTCCGGATCCTGGCGCACGATATGCTTCAGGGTTTCCTCGAAGGTCAGACCGATGGAGGGCATGATGGAACACTGGCCGATGCCGCGAACCTTGTATTCCACCGGGTCCTCGGCCGTGATGATGCTCACTTCCGGACGGTTCAGATAATTGATGCAGCTGTAGACCGTGGTCGATTTGCCCGAGCCCGTGGGGCCGGTGACCATGATGATGCCCGAGGGCGCGTCCAGGGCCTCCTCCATGAACCGGTCCAGCATGCGTGGGAGCATGCCGATCTCGGGCATGGGCAGGAGTTCCTCCTGATTCTTCAGGAGGCGCATGACGATCTGTTCGCCGTAGACCGTCACGTAAAAGGACATGCGCAGATCGATCTGCACGCCCATGTGGTTGAAAATGAGGCGGCCGTCCTGATGGCGGCGCTTTTCCGCGATGTCCGCCCCGCACATGATCTTGAAGCGGCTGGCCAGGGGGGCGCAGACCGCGATGGGATAGTCGCGGAAATGGACCATGACGCCGTCCTGGCGGAAGCGCACCCGCACCCGGTCGGACATGGGCTCGACATGGATGTCGCTGGCCTCGCGCCGAAACGCGCTCAGGATGATGGTGTTGGCGATCTCGACGACATTGTGCAGCCCGCCTTCGCGGCCGCCCGCCGCGCCCATCTCTTCCTTACGCTTGGCCAGGGCGTCGTCGATCTGACTGGCGCGGCTGATGCAGACCTGAATGTCCTTCCCGTAATAATCGCGGGCGGTCTCCAGGGCGCGCGGATCAAGGGGGTCGGCGAAAACCACCCGGACCGGACCATCGGGCTGCATGTCGTAGGGCAGGAAATGGTACTGCTCCATGGCGTCGAGGGAGGCGCGGGCCATGAGATTGGGGTCGGGCTCGCGGGCGATCAGGTCCACCACGGGCAAGCCAAGCTGCAGGGCCAGGATGTCCGTCAGCTTGTCGTCGGAAATGAACTTGTGCCGGATCAGAACGTCGCCCAATTTGGGACGCCGCTCGTCCTCGCGCTGCGTGGCCAGGGCGCGGGCGAGTTCCTCGTCGGACAAATAGCCCAGGCCGTTCAGCAGATCGCCCAAGCGCAGCTCGCCCTGATTCTGACGGACGGCCTGACGGATCTGCTCGTCGGTGACGTAGCCCAGCTCGCGCACGATATCGCACAATGGCCGGGACATATGCAGCTTGGACAGGACCCGCTGCCCATAGGCGGCCTGCTCCTCGCTCATGAGACCCGCGCGGATCAACAGGCGGATGATGGGATTTTCGAGGGCCTTCGCGCCGTCGTCCCGCTGCTCGTCAGAATCCATCTCGCCTCCGCCTCGCGTCACCGCAAGAGATAAAAGCCCAATTCCTTGTCATATTCGGATCGGATGAAACTCACCCCATAACTTGAACCATAGACATTGCGGATCACGACCTTGCGTTCGATCAAATCCCGGGAGCGGTTGTCCAGACGAAATTGCACCGAAAGCACGTCATCCACTTCCAATGCGTCCGGCTCCTTGCCCAGATCCGGAACGAGGCAAAACCGCAAGCCATTCATGGACAGATCCTCGATCTTGAGGGGAAATTTCTCCCTGGTCCGGTGCAGCATGCTCCGTCCCGTGAGCGTGGACAGGACCACCCCATGGCCAAACAGCTCGACCTGTTTCCGGAAAAACTCCCGGAATTCGATCAGCACCGGCACGACTTCCCCGCACTGGCACTTGATCTTGATCCGACTGTCCTTGTCCCGGTAGCTTGAGGCGTTGAACTGTCGCGTAAAACCACAGTGGGGGCAACGAAAAACAGCCGAGCCATGCTTGTCGACAAAAATTTTTTCCATGATTTCCCCCAAGTACCTCGACCCAGCCACTCATAGCCGCGAAATTTCGCAGCGTCGGAATAAATTATGTTTCAGGCCAAGCCCTGTAAAGCTGGAGAATACCAAAAAAGCAAAAACCCCGGCCTGGATCCAGGTCAGGGTTTCGTTGTCAACAAGCGTCGGATCTCTTCCAACTCCGCGCGGATCATGTCCAGGGGGTCCCGCGGATCCTTCGCCGCCATCAGCTTTTGCCGCGCGCCCTTGATGGTCATTTTCTCCTCGTGGAGCAAACACCGAATCCGTTGCAGCAGGCGGACATGCTCCTCGGTGTAATAGCGCTGCCCCTTGAGCGTGCGCGCGGCCGTGAGCATCGGAAACTCCTCCTCCCAAAACCGCAGCACATACGGCTCCACCCCGAGCTGCTTGGCGACCTGTCCGATCCGATAGCGCTTGCCTGGAAGCGAAGGCCCGAACGTGGACACATCCCCTCCCCGCCCTGACTCAGGAAAAACGCACGGACAGCGTGTCCACCAAGTGCTGCCCGATCCGGGCGTTGACCTTGTCGACCTCCTTGTCCTTGAGAGTCTTCTCGGCATGACGGTACACGAAACGGAAGGTCAGGTTGCGTTCCTCGGACTGCTCCGGCGCATAGACATCCGCCAGGAAAACATCCGCGAGCAAGGGTTCGCGCAGCCCCTGGACCGCGTCGATGACCGCGCCGATGGCGAGATCGCGCGGGGCGACCAGGGTCATGTCGCGACGGATGACCGGAAACTTGGGAATGGCCGTAAAGGAGAGAGCCGCCGCGCGGTGCAGCCGCATGAGGGCGTCCAGATCCAGGTCGGCGTACCAGACCTCGGCCCGGGCCAGGTATTCCTCGGCCACGGCCTCGCGGATCATGCCGACACGGCCGACCGCCTCGCCCCGGACGCCGACCACGATTTCCGGAGCCAGATACGGGTGGTCATCGCCGCGCGTGAATGTCCCCGCGCCCACGTTCAGGGTGAACAACAAATGTTCGACCAAGCCCTTGACGTCGGCATAGCCGAGACGACCGTCCGGATAGGGATAACGGCCCGGAAAACGTCCGCCGTGCACCAGGATGGCCAGACGGTTGTTCTCGCGGGTTTGGGTGTCGGAGGACAGATCCTGGACAAAGGTATGCGCGACCTCGAAGACCCGCACCCGGACGTTGTCCTGGCTGATGTTCTGGCGCAGGGTGTTCAAAAGGCCGGGGGCCAGGTCCGTGCGCAGGACATTCATCTCCTCGCTGAGCGGATTGCAGATGAAAACCCGGCCGTCCTGGGGCAGGCCGCAGCGGTCCAGATCCGCGCCGCCGACGAAGCTGTAGTTCACGGCCTCGGCCAGGCCCACGCCCTTGCCCCAGTCCTTGACGAGATTCAGGAAGGCGAAGGTCGGATCGAGCTTGTCCAGATCGGACAAACTCTTGTGCACGGTTGGCAGCACGCCCTCGATGCGGTCCATGCCGTAAACGCGGGCCACCTCCTCGATGAGATCGACCTCGCGCTCCAGATCCAGGCGAAAGGAAGGCGCCGTGACCGTCCAGGGCTGGCTCTCGCCGACCACTTCGCAGCCGAGGCTGGTCAGGGTCTGGCGACAAAAATCAGCCGGCATGTCCGCGCCGAGCAGGGCCGTGGCCTTGGCCGGTGAAAAGGCGATGGACGCGCGCGTGAACGGGCGGGGCTCGCCCTTGGCCACGCCCGGGGCGACGACGCCGCCGGACAAGGCGGCCATCATGCTCGCGGCGCGGTTCATGGCCAGGGTGTTGCCGATCTGGTCCACGCCGCGCTCAAAGCGGAACGAGGCTTCGCTGGGCAGGCCCAGACGGCGGGCGGTCTTGCGGATGGAGGCCGGATCGAAAACCGCGCTCTCCAGCAGGACCGTGGAACTCGTGTCGCTGATCTCGGAATTGACTCCACCCATGACCCCAGCCAGGGCCACCGGCCGCTCGCCATCCCAGATCAGCAGATCGCGGCCGGTCAGGACGCGGTCCTGGCCGTCCAGGGTGGTCAGGATCATGCCGTCCTCGGCCAGGGCGACCCGGATGCGGTCACCGCGCAGCAGATCGCGATCAAAGGCGTGCAGGGGCTGCCCCAATTCCAGCATGACGAAATTGGTCACGTCGACGATGTTACTGATGGGCCGCTGACCCACGGCCAGGAGGCGATACCGCAGCCAGGCCGGACTGGGGCCGATCTTCACGTTCCGGATCAGACGGGCCTGATAGAGCGGGCACAGGACCGGATCGGGCTCGATGCGAAAGCCCGTGAACGGCGCTCCGTCTTCCGCGACGGTAAATTCGGGCAGGGCCAGGGGCAGCTTGAAGGCGGCGGCCGCTTCCCGGGCCAGACCGAGCACGGACAGACAGTCGGCGCGGTTGGGGGTAATACTGACGTCGAGCACGACCTGTTCCAGGCCCAAGGCCTCGATCAAAGGCGCGCCCGGCCGCAGGGAAGCATCCAGAACCATGATCCCGTCATGGCCCTCGCCCAGGCCCAACTCGCGCTCGGAGCAGATCATGCCGCAGGAGGGCTGCCCGCGCAGCTTGGCCTTCTTGATCTCCAGACCGCTCGGCATGACCGCGCCCACGGGGGCCACCGGCACTTTTTGGCCAGCAGCCACGTTGGGCGCGCCGCACACGATGTCCAGCAATTCACTCGCTCCGATATCAACCTTGCACACGGACAGATGATCCGAAGTCGGATGCGCGGACCGCTCCACGACGTGACCAACGACCATCCGCGTCAGGGCGGCGAAGGGATTGGAAATGTCCTCCACCTCCAGGCCGAGCATGGTCAGCGTGTCAGCCAGAGCCTGCGCCGTCCCCTCGTAGGGTGTGAATTCCCGCAGCCAATTCAAACTCAACAGCATGATAACCTTCCCACAGCTCAGGCGAATTGCCCGAGAAAGCGCAGATCGTTCTCGAAAAACATGCGCAGGTCGCCGATTCCGTACTTGAGCATGGCGATGCGCTCAACGCCCAAGCCAAAGGCGAAACCGGAATAGACCTCCGGATCATAGCCGACCTTGGCGAAAACGGCCGGATCGACCATGCCGCAACCCAGGATTTCCACCCAACCCGTTTCCTTGCACACGCGGCAGGTCTCCCCGCTCGCGGTTTTACCGGACCCGCCGCAGATGACGCAACTGATGTCGACCTCGGCGCTGGGCTCGGTAAAGGGGAAGAAACTCGGCCGGAAGCGGACCTTGGTGCCGTGCCCGAACACGGTCTGCACGAAGGCGGTCAGGGTCCCGCGCAGATCGGCCATGGTCACGTGCTTGTCCACCAAAAGGCCCTCGATCTGATGGAACATGGGCGTGTGGGTGATGTCCGAGTCGCGGCGGTAGACCTTGCCCGGGGCGATGACGCCCAGGGGCGGCGTGCGCGCGAGCATGGTCCGGACCTGCAGGGGGGAGGTGTGGGTGCGCAGCAGGATGGAATCGGAAATATAGAGCGTGTCCTGCATGTCCCGGGCCGGATGCTCCGGCGGCAGATTCAACGCTTCGAAATTATTAAAGTCGTTTTCCACTTCCGGTCCGGACACGACTTCAAATCCCAGCCCGGTGAACACGGTGCAGATCTCGCGCATGATCCGGGTCACCGGATGGAGCAAGCCGACATCGGGCCGCCAGCCTGGCGCGGACGGATCAAAGGCGTCCAGGGCCCGGGTCTGGGCCTCGGCCTTGAGCGCGCTCACGCGGCCCTCCCAGAGCGAGGTCAGTTCGGTCTTGACCTGGTTGGCGGCGCGCCCGGCGGCCGGACGCTCGTCGGGGCCCAGGGCGGTCAGTCCGGACATCAGGTCGGCCAGGAGCCCCTTGCGGCCCAGGAAGCGTACCCGCAACTCCTCCAACTCTTCCAATGAAGAAGCCTGGCCCAGGGCTTCGGTAAGCTCCGGGACCAGGCTTTCCAGCTTGCGAATGATATCGTTAGCCACTAGTTCGCCTTTGATTTTACCAATTCACACAGCGTGGCGAAGGCGTCCTTTTCAAAGACCGCCATATCGGCCAAGGCCTTCCGGTTGAGATTGATGTCAGCGAGCTTCAGACCGTGCATGAAACGGTTGTAGCTCAGGCCGTACTCACGGACGCCCGCGTTGATGCGCACGATCCACAATTTCCGGAACGCTCTCTTCTTCTGCTTTCTGTCGCGGTAGGCGAAGACCAAGGCGCGCTCGACCGTCTCGCGAGCGGTGCGGTACAGCTTGCTTCTGCCGGCGCGGTAGCCCTTGGCCAGGGTCAAATACTTCTTGTGCCGTCTGTGGGCGGTTTTTCCTCTTTTTACTCGCATGTTCGTCTCCTTTGATCAGGCATAGTGGGAAATGACTATGCGCTGAGTCGATTCCGTTCCGGACAAGCCGGAAACTAGAAAATGTACGGCACCAAGCGGCGGATGGCGGCGACGCAGGACGACGCGGCCGTCGTGGACTGACGCAACTGCCGTTTGCGCTTGGGCGACTTCTTGGTCAGGATGTGGCGCATGTTGGCATGGCTTCTCTTGACCTTGCCGCTGCCTGTCACGGAAAACCGTTTGGCGGCGCTTCTGTTGGTTTTCACCTTTGCCATAGTTCCTCCTCGAACAAACTTGTCTGGTCGCGCATGCGACCGGCAATACTGCTCCCTCCCGCCAGGATGACGGGAAATTTTTTGATGCGGCGGGGAGAGGGAGCCTATTTCTTGGGAAGCCCGGCCAGCAGGAGAAACATGGTCCGTCCCTCGACCCTGGAAGCCTGCTCGACCTTGGCGATGTCCGCGAGCATTTCCACGACCCGGTCCAGAACGATCTGTCCGCGATCCTTGTGCGCCATTTCCCGGCCTCTGAAAAACACGGTCACCTTGCAGCGGTCGCCGTCCTCGATGAAACGACGGATGTGCTTGACCTTGGTTTCCAGATCGTGGTCGTCGGTCCGGGGGCGGAACTTGATTTCCTTGACCTGGATCTGGGTCTGGCGCTTCTTGGCTTCCTGGGACTTTTTCTTTTCCTCGTAGAGGAACTTGCCGTAGTCCATGATCTTGCAGACCGGCGGCTTGGCGGTGGGCGCCACCTCGACCAGGTCCAGACCTAGCGCCTCGGCTTGCTCCAAAGCCTCGGGCACCGACATGATACCCAACTGGTTTCCATCGTCGCCTACAACGCGAATTTCTTTTGCCCTGATTTGCTTGTTCCGACGGGTCTTATTAGCAGCTGAAAGAATATCTCATCCCTCCACGTTTAAAGGGTTCATCGCATTCCTGCCGCAGCAGGTCGACAAAGGCGTCGATGGTCATCGCGCCCATGTTGTTGCCGCCCCTGGCGCGTACATTGACGCAGGCCTGCTCGACTTCCTGATCTCCAATCACCAGCGCGTAGGGAATCTTTTCCATCTGCGCCTCGCGCACCTTGAACCCGAGCTTTTCGTTGCGCGAGTCACGTTCAACACGCACTCCGGCCCGGCGCAATGCGTCCTCGCACTGGCGGGCAAATTCGTCATGATTGTCGGTGACCGTCAGGATGCGGGCCTGAACCGGGGCAAGCCAAGCCGGAAAAGCGCCGGCGAAATGCTCCGTCAGAATACCGATGAACCGCTCCACCGAGCCCATGATGGCCCGGTGCACCATGACCGGACGGTGACGCTCGCCATCCTCGCCGACGTATAACAAGTCAAAACGGTCCGGCAAGGTGAAATCCACCTGGATGGTGGAACACTGCCATTGCCGACCCAGGCAATCCCGCAGCTTGACATCGATCTTGGGGCCATAGAACGCGCCGTCGCCCTCGTTGATCTGGTAGGGCAGGGCCATTTCCTTCATGGCGTCCACGAGGGCGCTGGTCGCCCGCTCCCAGTCCTCGTCGGAACCGATGGATTTCTCGGGGCGGGTGCTGATTTCCATGGAATATTCAAACCCGAACACGCCCATCAGGTCCTGAATCCAGTTCATGACGCCCTTGATCTCATCCAAAAGCTGATCCGGGCGACAAATGATATGGGCGTCGTCCTGGGTGAACTGGCGCACGCGCAAGAGCCCATGCAGCACGCCCGACAGCTCGTGGCGGTGGACCACGCCGAATTCGAACAAGCGGATGGGCAGATCGCGATAGCTGCGCTGCGTGGTATTGTAGATGAGCATGTGGGCCACGCAGTTCATGGGCTTGACCCCGTAAGGCTGGCCGTCGATCTCCGTGAAATACATATTCTCCCGATAATTGGCGTAATGCCCGGAAGTCTCCCACAGGTCGCGCTTCAGGATCTGCGGGGTGCGCACGATCCCGTAGCCGCGCCGGATCATTTCCTTGGCGACAAAGTCTTCCAGGATTGTCCGGACCAGGGCTCCCTTGGGATGCCAATACGCCATGCCCGCGCCGCCGCGTTCGTGAAAACTGAACAGATCAAGCTGTGGGCCGAGCTTGCGGTGGTCGCGCTTCTTGGCCTCCTCGACCATGACCAGATAAGCCTTCAGATCCTTGGGCGTGGCGAAAGCGACGCCATAGATGCGCTGCAGCATGGGGCGGGCGGAATCGCCGCGCCAGTAGGCCCCGGCGACCGAGGTCAACTTGAAAGCCTGCAAGAAGCCCGTGGAGGGCAGATGCGGACCACGGCACAAATCGACAAAATTTCCGTGACGGTAAATGGACACGCGATCCGCGCCCAGATCGTCGATGATTTCGAGCTTGTACGTCTCCCCCATGGCCGCGAACACGGACTTGGCCTCCTCGGCGCTCATCTCTTCGCGAACAAACGGCTGGTTGGCGGCCACGGAAGCGGCCATGCGCTGCTCGATCTTTTCCAGGTCGTCGGGCGTGAACGACCGCTCGAAATCAAAATCGTAGTAGAATCCGTTTTCGATGTCGGGGCCAATGGTCACCTTGGCGGAAGGAAACAAGTCCTTGACCGCCTCGGCCATGACATGGGCCGCGCTGTGACGCAGAATGGACAGGCCTTGGGGGGATTCGAGGACAATGGGCTCCATGGCGGCGGTTCCAGGCGGAACAGGGACGGCCGTATCGAGGATGACGCCGTCGCAACGACACGCCACCACGGATTTCATCTTCTTGCCGGAAAGCACGCCGCGCAGGACATCCGCGCACGACTGCCCCGCCAGAACCTCAACGTCTTGTTCCTGAACCCGCACCATATTGCCCTGCCTCATAAACACAATAGGGAGGCTAAGCCTCCCTATGAGATCTTTGTGGTAGGCGCGAGGAGGGTCGAACTCCTGACCCCTTGCACGTCAAGCAAGTGCTCTCCCACTGAGCTACGCGCCTTGATGGAGAAACGCATATAGGCGTCACCACTCGAACTTGTCAACACAAAATTTTATTTTTTTTCACGCTCGCCTTTTTTCCGCGCGAGCCCACGCCGCCCGGTCATTGCCATGGCCCCCGCTCCACGTATACGGTTGGCGAAGCCCACGACGATAACCTTCACCCCGACACGCACCGTGAACAAAACGCCCCGCATCCTCATCGTCGACGACGAGCCGCTGAACATCAAGCTGCTGGACGTCGTCCTCCGCAAGCACGGATTCCAGACCATCACCGGCTCCAGCGGCCCGGCCGCCCGCGCCCTGGCCCTGGAGCACCAGCCCGATCTCGTCCTGCTCGACGTGATGATGCCGGGCGAGGACGGCTACACGACCTGCGAACTCCTCAAGCAGCAGCCGCGGGTCGCGGACATCCCGGTCATCTTCATTTCCGCCCTGAGCGACACGGACAGCAAGGTGAGAGGGCTCGAGGTCGGAGGCGTGGACTACATCTCCAAACCCTTCGAGAAGGCCGAGGTTCTGGCCCGGGTCAAGGTCCACCTGAAGCTCCGCTTCACCTACAAGGCCCTGATCGAGGCCCAGGCCCAACGCCTGGCCCAAGTCCAGGATGCGCAACAGGCCATGCTGGTCCTGCCCAAGGATCTGCCCCAGGCTGGATTCGCCGTGCGCTACGAACCCGTGCTGGAGGCGGGTGGAGATTTCTACGATGTCCTGCCCGTGAACGAGTCGACCTTCGACTACGTTGTCGCCGATGTCAGCGGGCACGACTTGCGCACGTCCTACGTCACCTCGGCCCTCAAGGCCCTATTCAGCCAGAATTGCAATCCCGTCACCACCCCGGCCGAAAGCCTGGGCATGATCAACAGCGTGCTCTGCCGCATCCTGGAAAACGGCACCCACATCACGGCCGGCTTCGCCCGCCTGAACCGCGCCCAAAACACGCTCTGCTATGTCAACGCCGGGCATCCGGCTCCGGTCCTGCTCCGCGCCTCCGGCGAGATCGAAGTCCTCCGCGCCTCCGGCGACATCCTGGGCGTCTTTGATTCGGTTTGGTTCGAGACCCTGACCATCCCGGTGTCTCCGGGGGACCGTTTTTTTCTCTATACCGACGGACTGATCGAAGGTTTTGGCGCGAACAAAATGACCCGCGAAACCGGCCTCGAACAATTGACGGCAACCTGCGCGTCCCTGGGACGCCTGCCCCTCGCCGAGGCCGTGGCGGCCATCCAGGCCGCGCTGACCATGTCGTCACGCGAGGACGACACCATCCTCTTGGCGGTGGAGGTCTGACATGTTCGAACCGACTCCCCTTCCCCACGGCCTCGAAATCCGCATGAATTCGGAGTTGGAGAACGTGGACCGCGCCATGACCGCCTTGCGCGCGTTCCTGGAACACCACGCGGCCGATCAGCATTTCTTCCCCCTCTCCCTCCTGGCGCGCGAAGCTCTCAACAACGCCATGATCCACGGCAACGGCCTAGCCCCCGAGAAGGAGGTCCTTTTCCGCGTCTCGCTGCGCAGCCAGGGCTTTCGCCTGGAGGTGACCGACCAGGGACCCGGGTTTGACTGGCGCAAGCGCCTCGGCGCGCGGAGCGACATCATGCAGGAAAGCGGGCGCGGCCATGAAATTTTTCATTTCTATGCCAGCGCGGTCAGCTACAATGAACCCGGCACGCACCTCATCCTGGACTATATTGGAGAGCACGCATGAAAATCCTGCGCATCGCCACGTCCAGCCGCGAGGCCATGATCGACATCACGGACCAACTGGAGGAAACGGCCGCGGAAATGACGTCCGGCGCCCTGCTTATATACACGCCGCACACCACCACGGGCCTGACCATCAACGAAGGCGCGGACCCGGACGTTCGCCGGGACATCCTCGCCCATCTGCGCGCCATGATCCCGCGCGACGGCGGATTCCGCCACGCGGAAGGCAATTCCGACGCCCACATCAAGGCCAGCCTGTTCGGCTCGTCCGTGCATGTCATCGTCGAAAACGGCCGTCTGGCCCTGGGCGCGTGGCAGCGCGTCTTTCTCGGCGAATTCGACGGCCCGCGCACCCGCGAGATCTGGGTCCAAATCCTGTCCTGATCACTCCTCGCGCAGGGGGCGGGTCATGAGTTCCCGCACGGCCACGGCCGGGTCTTGGTCCTCGAACAGCACGGCATGGACCCGCGCCGTGATGGGCAAGTCCAGCCCCCGCTCCCGACCCAGGGCGTGCACGGCCTGGGTCGTGAGCACCCCCTCGGCCACGTTGTGCATCCCGGTCAGAATCTGGTTCAGCGTTTGCCCCCGACCAATGGCCAGACCGACGCGGCGGTTACGACTCTGATCTCCGGTGCAGGTCAGAACCAAATCCCCCATGCCGGACAAGCCCATGAACGTCGCCGGACGGGCGCCCAGGGCCGCGCCCAGGCGGGACATCTCCGAAAGGCCGCGGGTGATGAGGGCGGCCCGCGCGTTCTCGCCAAAACCAAGGCCATCGGAAATGCCCGAGGCGATGGCCATGATGTTCTTCACCGCCCCGCCCAACTCGACGCCCGTGACATCCGCATTGACATAGACGCGAAAGGCCTCGGTCGAAAAAAGATTCTGCACGAAATCCCCGAATTCCGGATCGGCGCAGCCCAGGGCCACGGCCGTGGGCTGCCGCGCGACCACCTCCGTCGCGAAGGACGGGCCGGACAGCATGGCGTAACGGGGATCAAGCCCCGCCAGCTCCTGCTCCACCACCTGGCGCATGGTCCGAAAGGTCCCCAGTTCCACGCCCTTGCTGGCGCAGACAATGCGCGACCCGCGCGGAAAAGCGGCCCGGTTCTCGCGCAGCACCGCCCCCAGCTGCTGGCAGGGCACGGCCAGCACGGCGCACGCGCAGCGGTCCAGGACAGCGACCAGGTCCGTGTCCGCGCGCAGGGCCCCGCGCAGCGTCTGGCCGGGCAGATAACGGCCATTTGTCCGCCGCAGGGAAATCTCCTCGGCGACCTCCGTCCGCCTGACCCACAGCCAGACGTCCTCGCCCTTTTCGGCCAGCAAGTTGGCCAGGGCCGTCCCCCAGCTGCCTCCACCCAAGACCGCGATCTTCATGCCTTCCCTCCTGCTCGAACATGATCCGAATGGGCACTATCGAGGATGCCTTTCGTCCTGTAAAGCCCGCTATTGCCAGTAAAAACCGAAAGGGCTAAGGACCGGGCTCGAAACCGCCGCCAACCGCGTCCGAGCCAAGCGAGGAAAACCGTGGAGTTTACACCAACCGAAAGATACATCCTGCGCATCGTCCAGGGCACCCTGCCGGACAGCGCCACCCCCTACGCGGACATCGCCGCCCAGACCGGTTGCACCGAGGACGAGGTCCTCGACCTGCTGCGCCGACTGAAATCCGGCGGCCAGATCCGCCGCTTTGGAGCCACGCTCCGGCACCAACAGGCCGGATACGGCTTCAACGCCATGGTCGCCTGGTATGTCGAGGAAGGCTTCGATCCCGACGAAATCGGCGCGATCATGGCCCAGCGGCCGGAAATCTCGCATTGCTACCTGCGCCCGAACTGCATGGACTGGCCATATGACCTGTACACCATGATCCACGGCAAAAGCCGCGAGGATTGCATGCGAGTGGTGCGCACCCTGATCGAATCGACCGGCGTGACCCAATACGAAATCCTTTTCAGCGAAAAAGAGCTGAAAAAAACATCCATGGCATATTTTTAGATCGACGGAGACCAGACATGACCATTTCCCAGGATCTCTTCCGCAAGGCCGCGACCCTCATCCCCGGCGGCGTGAACAGCCCCGTGCGGGCCTGCAAGAGCGTCGAGTGCGACCCGCTGTTCATCGCTTCGGCCGCTGGCTGCACGCTGACCACCGAGGACGGAACCGAGTTCATCGACTATGTCATGTCCTGGGGGCCCATGCTGCTGGGGCACAATCACCCCAGCGTGGCCAAGGCCATCGCCGAAACCGCGGCCAAGGGCACCAGTTTCGGCGCGCCCTGCCGGCTGGAAGTGGACTTGGCCCAGGCCGTGGTCAAGGCCGTGCCGGGCATCGACATGGTGCGCATGGTCAGCTCCGGAACGGAAGCGACCATGAGCGCCCTGCGCCTGGCCCGAGGTTACACGGGCCGCGACGGCGTGATCAAATTTCACGGCGGCTATCACGGCCATGCCGACGCGTTCCTGGCCAGCGCCGGATCGGGCGTGGCCACCCAGTCCATTCCGGGCACTCCGGGCGTGCCGTCCGACGTGGTCAAGCACACCCACTTGGCTCATTATAACGACCTGGACGGAGTGCGCGCCATCTTCGAGCGCCACGGCGCGGACATCGCGGCCGTCATCGTCGAGCCCGTGGCCGGCAACATGGGCTTGGTTCCGCCCAAGCCCGGCTTCCTGGAAGGCCTGCGCGCCCTGACCCGCGAACACGGGGCGCTACTCATCTTCGACGAGGTCATCACCGGATTCCGGATCGCCTTCGGCGGCGCGCAGCAGGCGTTCGACATCGAGCCGGACCTGACCTGCCTCGGCAAGATCATCGGCGGCGGTCTGCCCGTGGGTGCCTATGGCGGCAAAAAGGACATCATGGCCCACATCGCGCCCAGCGGCAACGTGTACCAGGCCGGAACCCTGTCCGGAAATCCCCTGGCCATGGCCGCCGGCTTGGCGACCCTGCGCGAACTGTCCACGCGAGACTACGCCGGGCTGGCCGCGCGCACGGAGGACTTCTCCCGCGAACTCGAGAAAATTTTGCAGGGCAAGGGCGTGCCGGTATTCCGCGCCCACATCGCGTCCCTCTTCACCCTTTTCTTCACCTCCACCCCGGTCA